>NZ_JAUOES010000025.1:0-69582 GCF_031932065.1 Shewanella scandinavica | reverse complement strand
CTAAATTCTCTGTGTACTTTAGATCAACAGATGACACTAATGCTCGAAAGGCGAGTCATGGTGATTTGCGAGACGACCGTCCGCCCCATGGACGGGGCGGTCGAGCATCCAAGGATGGACTGGCTGCGAGTCGGTGAGCGAATGCCATGACTCACCTATACATTGATACCTGCAAACGCGAAGATCCCAACAACTGAAATCACAGATGACTCAGTAAAATTGATCAACGCATGTTTGACCCATTAAAAAGCCAGTAAAGATAACCTCTACTGGCTTTTGGTTCATGAAAATAGGTCTAGATTTATAACTAACTCAAACTAATCCAAACTCATCTCAAAACTGGCCTAACCCTTTGGGCTATGACTTCTTAGGAAAAATGGGATAGGACTCTGTGCCTAACACTTTGCCATCGACCTCGACACCATAGTAATCGCTATCATTATGGTATTTCTCCTGCGCCTGCTTCACATCGCCCTTGCTACGTGGGTCCTGTGGACGCTCGTGGGAGTTGATATAAGCTGCAACGTCCCAAGCCTGTTGGTTAGTTAACTGCATACTTTTACCAAAAGGCATGTTTTCATGGATGAAGAATGCAGCAGTATTGACCCTGTGCATTCCTGCCCCCCAGTTGTAACTCTTAGGCCCCCACAGCGGTGGCAGCGCATACACGCCTGCAATCGCTTGACCTTGTCCATCAACACTGTGGCAAGTTTGGCAATGGGCGACATAGACCTCTTTACCCCGTTCAGGTGAATAGGCTTGTTCGGGTTTTGGGATCTCAGGATAACCACGACCCGGCAAGTTGGCACGCTGCTCAACTGTCATCGCCTTGGCTAATATCTCAGGTAGCGGGAAGTCTTCCCTCTTAGCCCCTTTAACTAACTCGGCATCGCTAAGCTCAGGGACTGGGCCGCTAATATTAGCTTCGTCCATCAAACCACCCATGCCTAACCAATAGGCATAGGCAGATAGCGCTACTAGCTCAGGGCTCGCCGATGCAGGGGCTTTACCATTCATCGAATAGTTAAAGCAGCCCTGAATGCGCTCTTCAAAGCTACTGACCTTATTATCTTTTTTGCGATAGGCCGGATAAGCAAAATACGCGCCCCATAGAGGTGAAGCATTGGCTTTACGGCCCGCATCCATATGGCAGTTGGTGCAATTAAGCTCGTTGCCCACATACTTATCACGCAGCTGTTGGGTATTCACAAATAGCTGATAACCCAAACGAACTTTGTCACCAAAGGCGCCTTCAGGAATGGCACTCAAAGGTCTAGGAGTAAGATAGGTTTGATCCGGTATCTTAGGGAAAGAAGGCAGCGGGGCTTGTTTATCTGGGCGCTCTTGCACCGGATCCGATTCGGCTTGCGCCTGCACGGTTAACGACCCCATCGCGGCCAGTAATAACATTGCGGAATATTTCATGGCCGGCTCCTTATTTCAAATTAGCAAAGTAGTTCGCTAAGGCATCAACCTCAGCGGCGGTAAGCTTGTTAGCCACGTTCGCCATCATGCCATCGACATCACCTTTGCGCGTTCCCGACTGCCATGCCAGTAATTGAGTTTTAATATAACTCGCTTGCTGACCGGCTAAACGGGGAAATAAGCCGCCACCTAACCCCGAAGGACCATGGCAGGTCACGCAGGCTGGTAAACCACGTGACCAATCACCTTGGTAGGCTAAACGGGCGGTATCGTCATTGAAAACCACCTGTTCACCGCGGATAACGGGCTTGACCTCATTGGCAGGCTTTGCAGAAAAGTAGTTTGCCACTTGCTCAATCCCATCTCCTTGTAACGTCATTGCCATCGGCATCATGGTTGCGTTTTGGCGCACACCCGCTTGGAAATGCTGTAATTGGGTCGAGATATATTGTTTAGATAATCCCGCTAATCGAGGGCCGAGCGGTTCAACGCCCTGACCTTCTACCCCATGACAAGACACACATAACTGTGCCGGTTGGGGGATAATTTCCATCAATTGTTTGCCAGAAGGCGCAACGGAGGCGGCCGCATAGCCGCTGCATAGCGTTAAGCCTATGACGAATGTTTTAATCTTCATGTTCTATCCTTGAAGAGAGTTAAGCTCTAAAGCATAGGTGGTTATTGTTATTTATGTTGCTGCTCACACACTGAGCCCATTTTTAAATCAGCCGCTCATTTTTAAAACAGCCAATAAATGAGCCTTAGCGTTCCTTAAAGCTCATTTATTGTTCAATCCAAATGGGATAAATTTACCTTACTCTTTGAAAGGGTATGCTGCAAGTCTTCAAGCCCGAGTAGCCAGAATCAATAACCAAATCGCGTCGATTCAAAACGATTCAATAACTTATGTATCAAATAACACAGGAGTAACGTGCCGACGATGGCGGTGAGAATGCTGCTCACTCGATATAAGGCGCTAAAGATTAAATCATTGCCTGGGGTCAGATACTGACCAAACAGAATTCCTAAAGTTGTCATGGCGCCAAAACCCACGCCAGAGCCACTTGCCTCTCGTACATGGGCTTGGCTAAAGATCATCAGTCCAATCCACAGTAAGGGGACGATTAATATCAATAGTCCTGACCAGTCATAGAGTACCAACTGCACAACAACCCCAAACGACACGCCCAGCAAAGTACCTATAGCGCGCTTACGGGCATAGTCGAGTGCGCCATTCCAATGCATAGGAAACAGGAGCAACAAGGTGGTCGCCTGAGCCGACATCGAATCACGCAGATCAAATATTTGGAATACCAGAAACGATGCCGTCGCTATGGTCGCGCCGAGCAAGGCTTCGTGGCGCATTCGATGTGGCGCCTTAGGTCCCGGCTTGTAAGCCGCCCTAGGTTCCACATCGGGCCAGAGTGCCGTCATAGCATAGGCGATAACAACCGACAGGGCCGTTGCCCAAAAGTTACTGAAAACTAAGTCGTTTAAATCAACGCCGGGATAACTAGCAAAGTGCAGCATGATGCTGAGACTGAGCACTCCGTTGGCACCAAAGAGAAACAAACTGCCGCGGGACATGGCAGCAAAGCGATATAAAAATAGTAAAAACACGATGGGTGTCATCAGGCCGGGATGACTGCCAAACAGACCACCGAGCAGTCCAACCTCTAACCCCGCCATGGCAGAAGAGGCCAATAACTGGCGCATAGCATGGCCATTCATCACGGGCACGAGTCCGAGTAGCAGCATAGGCGTCACAGTGAAGAAGACTCCATTGCTCCAACCAAACATTTTACACAGGGTAAAACCTATGGTCGCGCCAGTCGCAATCCGTAAACACTGGCGTAAGTCGTTGGCCGTCAATGGGCTATGGCGTAGTAACATGCTCGTCGCCTTGTTAAGTCGATACGTAAAATGGGAATAAGCTGGCTTATGCTGCGCTCACACTTATGTAGCTTTGAAGCGTTAACTCAAGCGACTCACGGCAAATACAAACCACCGCGAGTCACTCACCCGTCAACAGCAATTAGTGCGAGTAGATAGGCTAGTAAATATAGTGCAGCAGGCTGATTGCTTTAATCTGCACCTTAGCAAGCAAACCAAATAGGCCGTTCTCTGGCAGCAATTGCACTGTGGCGCGCGCCCCTGCTGGCAGATCTTTCATCCCATTGCCATCCAAAATTAAGTGCAATCTGAGTCTTTGGGCATCACGTACCCAACGGTCAGACTCCTGCGGCGCCGCTAAACGGCCATTGGCATCGAATTGCCCAGCACTCACGCCCGCATCGACACTGCTCACCGTCGCCCGATATAAACGGCCAGGTTCGCCATCGAACGCAATCAAAGCGGTCGAAGAAGTATTGACACCACGCAGGCTCTTCTCGCGAAAATCGGCAATAATATCCACTTTATCCGATACCACGGCCAACAGAGGTTGCCCCACGGTCGCAAAACTACCGACTTCTAACTGCAGGTTAGTCACTATCCCATCCTGATCGGCACGTATTTGGGTGTAAGACAGATTAAGCTCGGCTTGGGCAAGATGGTTTTGCGCCTGACGCACCTTAAGATTCTCTTCGCCATAACTGCCACGGCTCACCTTAAGTTTTTCTAAGCGCGCATTGGCGGCGAGCAAATTGGCTTCCGCGGCGGCGGCATCACTATCGGCCTGATCCCTTTGCTGCTGCGATACACCATGGGTGGCATACAGGGCATCGAGACGTTTAGCTTCGCTACGTTTCTGTTGCGAGGTGGTTTTGTTGGCATTAACCTCGGCCTTAGCGGCCAGCAGCGAGGCATCTAACTCAGCATTGTCTTGGCGAGCTTGTTCTAAGGCCAATTTAGCTTGCGATACTGCTAACTCATAGGGCGCGGGATCGACTTGAAACAGCAAATCGCCCTTGGCAACCGCTTGGTTATTAGTCACGGCTATGGTCTGAATTTTACCGCTGATCTGCGGCGTAACCTTAGCCACCACACGTGTGGCCATAGCTTGCGGCGTCAATGGCATCATAGTATCGGCAAGCATAAAATAGCCGAAAACCGCCACAAAGCCGAACATGGCAAATTTTACTAAACGGGCAAACTGTTGATCTGGTGTCATCTTCTTTCTCACAAAATGGTTGCTGTTGCCTTGGCCAACTTGGCGCTGGCGTTGTCACTAATCAGGCTAATAATGCGTTCAAATTCGCTCAACTCTTCGGCACTGATCCCGCCTAATAACTCACGGCGCACTTGAATAATCCGCGCTTCCATTTGCTTTAAAACATCTAATCCCGCTGGCGTCAGGCTCACAATCCTTGCCCGCTTATCTTTGTCACAACAATGACGCTCGACTAGACCTTGCTCTTCTAATTGCCCTAAGGTGCGCATTAGCGAAGCCAATTCAATTTCTAAGGCATCGGCCAACACTTTCTGGCTCACGCTGTCGCCTAAACGCAGTAACTTCCACAATGCCGTCCAACGGGGATGAGTTAATCCCAAAGGCGCCAGCTCGACATCGGCCACGGTGCGCCACAGTCGATGCAGACGGCCTAAATGCTCCGCCAGTGATAACTCTTTTAGTCGCTCTAATTCTTTTTGCATCTTGCTCACCCACTTAGTTAGCGTGCTAAGCATTATACTTAGTTAGCAGGCTAAGTAAATATTTAGGCCCCAAATAGATCTGTGTCCAAGGGCACGAAACGAGCGTAAGAGGGAATAAATAACTTAAAAAGGTTCGCGTCCTCTCAAATCTTATCAAGTTGTATCTCTATAATATCAAACGGATAAATTGAGTTGATTTGCACATGAATTGGAGGCTGTTTTGATAAATCTAAAAATTAGTACGAGGATCGTTATTGGGATCTGTCTATTACTGTTAACAGTAATGAGCTTTATCATGCCGCTAGTTCTCTCTGAATTCAGTCGCCAAGTTGCAGAATCCGAGCAAAGAGAACTCCATAAGATCTATGAAACCGCTGTTGCCGAGATAGCCTCATCGGGCAAATTAGCCGAAGCAATGGCAACCATCATCTCACTCACACCAGAAGTTCAAAGCACCTTTGCAACAGGCGAGCGTGATGAACTCACCGCCCGTACCTTACCTATATTTACCCAACTTAAGCGCGATTTTGCGGTTCAGCAATTCCAATTTCATAGGCCACCAGCCACTTCTTTTCTACGCTTGCATCGTCCCGAAAAATTTGGCGATGATCTCACCAGCATACGCAAGACCATAGTTGAAACAAATAGCCAAAAGCGCCCTCTTTATGGCTTGGAATATGGAGTGGAAGGATTAGGTATTCGTGGTTTAGTTCCAATGAATTACAACGGACAACACACAGGATCAGTTGAGTTTGGCATGTCCTTCGGTCAACCCTTTTTTGATAATTTTAAACAAGCCTATCAAGCAGAAATTGCCCTCATCTTGCCAGATGGTTCAGGGTACAAGTTATTTGGCGCCACATTTACACCAGATACCCAAGCGACAGATGAACTCAGTAACGTCATGCAAGGCCATGAAGTCATACGCACTATTTCTTTAAATAACAAAACCTACGCCCTGTATCGCCACGCCATAAAAGATTACTCAGGAAACGTGTTTGGCGTACTAGATATTGCGATGGATAGAACCCATTCAGAACAAGCGATAGCGGATATTCGCCTTAAGTTGATCCTTATCGGTTTAGTGGCTCTGGTCATTGGAACTGCCATTGCTTGGTTTATTGCCAAAGGGATTACTCGCCCTATCGCTGAAACCACCCAAGCCATGAATGATATCGCTGAAGGTGAAGGCGATTTAACCCGCAGAATCGCGGTAAAAGGTAAGGATGAAATTGCTGAATTATCGATGGCATTCAACCGGTTTGTAGAAAAAATCCACAACACAGTTTCCCACGTCGCCGACTCAACAAGCTTGCTCGCAACCTCTGCTGAAGAAATGTCGAGCATTACGCGGGAAACCCAGAAGATGGCGAGTCGTCAACACCTCGAAACAGATCAAGTTGCCACCGCAATGAATGAAATGGCCGCAACGGTACAAGAAGTTGCCCATAACGCAACCGATGCGGCCGATGCCGCCAATCATGCCAATGACTCAACCGAACAAGGCAAATTAGTTGTACAAAAAGTGGTAACCACTATCGCAATATTAGCCGAGGAAATAGCCACAGCAGCAAGTGCAATCAATGAATTAGAGCGTAATACCGCTGAAATCGATTCTGTGCTTGTGGTTATCCGTAACATTGCCGACCAAACTAATTTACTCGCACTCAATGCGGCAATTGAAGCCGCAAGGGCGGGAGAACAAGGTCGAGGATTTGCGGTCGTTGCCGATGAAGTACGCACTCTGGCGAGCCGCACTCAAGCATCTACGACAGAAATTCAGCAGATGATCGAAGCGCTTCAGCATAAAGCTAAGTCTACAGTCAATGCGATGGAAACCAGCACCCGCACCACCCAAAGCTGTGTATCCCAAGTTCACCAAGCGGGTGAGGCACTCGAAGCCATTACCCATGCGGTTTCCACCATTAGCCAGATGAATATCCAAATCGCCAGCGCGGCAAATGAGCAGTGTGCAGTTTCAGCAGAGATCAATAAAAATGTTAATAACATCAATGACATTGCAACTAATGCGACAGATAGTGCGGTACAAACTGCACGCGCTGGCGATGAGCTTGCCCAACTCGCAGTCCGTTTAACAACTTTATTAGCTCAATTTAGAATTTAAACAAAACAAAACAAAACGCCGCATTCTCTGCGGCGTTTTTATTAGCTTATTTTATAAAGTTTTACTTAGGACGCACGCCTAACGTATGGCAAATCGCATAGGTCAATTCGGCGCGATTTAACGTATAAAAATGGAAATCCTTCACGCCTTCGCGGGACAGTACTTTTACCATATCGATTGCCACGTTTGCACCCACCAATTGGCGTGTACCGGCATCATTTTCTAAACCATCGAATTGCTTGTGTAGCCAGCCCGGTAACGACACATTGGTCATGCCCGCGAAACGTTTTAACTGAGTAAAGTTAGTCACAGGCAAGATGCCCGGTACGATTTCAACGTCGATACCGGCGGCAACGCAGCGGTCACGAAAGCGCAGGTAAGATTCCACATCGAAGAAAAACTGGGTAATGGCACGGCTAGCGCCCGCATCAATCTTGCGCTTAAGGTTGATCAAATCCGCCTGTGCATTGCTCGCATCGGGATGCACTTCTGGATAGGCCGCAACGGAAATATCAAAGTCAGCCACAGAGCGCAGTAAACGCACTAAATCCGCCGCAAAACGAGTTGGCTTTGGGCTGCCTGCAGGTAAATCACCCCGTAGCGCCACTATGTCACGAATGCCCGACTTCCAGTAATGCTTAGCCAGTTCTAACAGCTCTTCATCACTGGCATCCACTAAGGTTAAGTGCGGCGCGGCAATGAGGTCGGTTTCCTGTTGGATACGTTCAATCACGCCATGGGTGCGGTCGCGCACACCTGAGTTAGCACCGTAAGTCACAGACACAAACTTAGGATTCAGCGGCTCTAAACGACGGATAGAGTTCCACAGGATTTGTTCCATTTCGGGGGTCGATGGCGGAAAAAACTCAAAAGAAACATTAATATCGCCATTAAGCTCAGACAAACTCTGGTTCAGCGATTGTGAATGTTGTGCGTGATGAAAAGCCATGTGTATTTCCTCAACCGCCCTTGGCGCGACTCTTTGCTAGTATGAATTCGTTCAAATGGACGTTTGGACGTCTATATGTCCATATACTAGAGAAACTGAGATGTAAGTCAAGCCAAAAAATGTCCATAAGCCGCATTTAATCTCGGTTAATTCGATAGATTTATTCTAGCCAATAAAAAAGGACTCGAAGGAGTCCTTAAAGAAGCTTGATATCGCGTTATTCCTGCAGCAGATCGCGACAGATCTGCGTCAGATCCGACTGCACCGCCGCCGCTGTCACTTCGCGTCCGGCGCCCGGCCCACGGATGATCAGCGGATTACCTTGGTAGAAGGCACTGCGGATCACAAACACGTTATCGCCGGGGGTCAAATTAGCGTAGGGATGATGGGCATCAATCCATTGCAAACCGACTTCGGCTTTAAGCTCTGGGCCGCTGTTATCTAAGGATGCCACGTATCTGAGCACCTTATTTTGCTCCGCCGCCGCACCATACTGTTGCAGCAGATCGGCATCTAACTCGGCAATGCGGGTGAGAAATTGATCTAAGGGAATATCCGCCAAAGCGGCTGGTACGAGTGAGCGCAGCTCAATATCTTCAAGCTCGATTTCAAGGCCAATCTCACGGGCTAAGATAAGCAGTTTACGCTGCATATCACGGCCGGAGAGATCGTCGCGGGGATCGGGTTCAGTAATACCTAAGCCTCTGGCTTCAATCACTAATTCTGAAAATGGCTTGCTGGTATCATATTTCTCAAACAACCAACACAGGGTGCCGGAGAAAATCCCGCCCACCGCTTCAACGCTATCACCGCTGTTACGCAGATCATTTAGCGCATGTTGGATGGGTAAACCTGCGCCACAGCTGGCGTTATAGCGCCAAAACAAACGACGGTTACTCAGTTGCTGCTTTAACTCACGGTAGAAAGGCAGTGGACCCGAGCCCGCAAGTTTATTCGCGCTCACCACATGGATACCGCGCTCGAATAGCTCTGGATATTGCAGCGTCAAACTGGCACTGGCACTGATATCTAAGGCCACCAGCTCATCGCAGTTAACCCGTTCTAATTGCTCGAACAAGTGCTCGTACTGCCAAGGTGTTGCCTCGGTATTAAACTCAGTCTGCCACGCGGCAAGATTAATCCCTGTGGATTTAATCAAAGCTTTACTCGAACTGACCAAACCGACTAACTCAACACTGGCTTCGAGTTCATGGTCCAATGATGGTGAAACCGACTTAAACAAATCGACCCAAGCCTCACCGATATTACCCACACCGAGCAGCAAGACACCAATGCGTTTACGTGGCCCAGCGCAGCGACGGTGGACCTTTTGGGTTAACAGATTCACCTGCGACTGAGGCACCAGCGTCACTAAGCTTAAGTCACCACTAAACAAAGGTTTAGCATCACGACTTAATAAACGGGCGAAGCTACGGCGATAATGTTCGGCATCGGCACTCACTAACGCCACTAGGCCGAGATCTGTGTTGATCTGTTGTTCGCTGATCCCTAATGCTTGTGCCTCGGCATCGAGCAATCTTTGCACTTGTTTTTGATTTTCAGCGGTATAGGCAAGCTCAACCCTTTGATGGGCAGACGTCCAATGGGCCAATGGCGTTAAACCCGCGGCGATCAACGAATCTAATAGGCTTGTTAATTCGCCCGTGAGCTTAAAGCCGAACAAGACGACAGCATTGAGGTTCGTCACCACAGGCGCGCTCGCAGACGAACTGTGGGGCGCAATCAAGGTAAAGTCGGTGTGGGACGCATAACTTGAGCGCACCGCTAAACTCACTTCGGTATTGAACAAAGGCTGCAGAGTGCGCGAATGCAATACCGGCGAGCCTAAACGCGCTAAGCGGTCAGCTTCGGCAAGTGACATGCTTTTCAGTAATTTAGCATCGTTGATTTTATTAGGATCGGCGTTGAACACCCCTTCTACATCGGTCCAAATGGTCACGCGCTCAATATCGGCGAGACTAGCAATCAGGCTGGCGCTAAAATCTGAGCCATTACGACCAAGTAATAAAGTATCGCCGCGCTCGTTAGCGCAGATAAAGCCAGTGATCACCAGTCGTTCATTTGGGTGGGCGGCCAACAGCGCTTGTACTTTTGCGCGGGATTCCTGCACCCGAATTTGTGGCACGGCGGCTTCATCGGCCACTAAAATTGAACAGGCATCCACGTGGCTTGCCGCCACACCAGATTCGCGCAGCAGCGCCGCCATCAAGCGCGCCGACCAACGCTCGCCAAAGCTCACCACATGGTTAACTTGGTATTCGTTACGTTCGTCGAGGGACAATAAACTGATGAGTTGCGCCTGATCTGTCGCCAAACGCTCGCGCAGATCGCGGGCTTGTTCGTTCGACAACAACTGCTCAATCAACCCCTGTTGGTAACTGATCAGCACTTGTAATTCTTCTTGCCATAGCTGACCCGCATCACGCAGCGCTAATAATTTATACAGGAAATTCGTGCTTTTACCCGCCGCAGAGACCACCACGAGATCATCACTATGACCGTGGGTTAACAGGATATGGGCGACTCGGCGATAACAATCGGCATCCGCTAAACTGGAGCCACCAAATTTATGTAAGTGACAACGTGCCATCTATTATTCCTCTACTGACAAGCCGCAACGGCGGCTAATCCTGCTTGAATATCTGCAACTAAATCGGCGGCATCTTCAATACCCACCGATAGACGCAATAGGGTGTCCTTAATACCAGCCTCGAAGCGCGCCTGCGGCTCCATGGCTCTGTGGGTCATAGTGGCGGGCACTGCCACTAAACTTTCGACGCCACCTAAACTTTCCGCCACACTAAATAAGCTGAGTGCACCTAAAAAGGCCACCACTTCGGCCTCGCCGCCTTTGAGCTCAAAGCTCAGCATAGCGCCAAAGCCCTGTTGTTGCTTGGCCGCAATGGCGTGACCTGGATGATCCGCAAGCCCTGGGTAATAGACTTTGCTCACCACAGGGCTTTGCGTTAATACCTCAATAATACGCTGGGCATTGGTTTGATGCTCGCGAATACGCACAGCTAAGGTACGTAGGCCGCGCAGGGTCAGATAACTGTCGAAGGCTGACCCCGTTAAGCCTAGAGTGTTCGACCACCAATGTAAGCTTTCGCCGATTTGCGCATCTTTGGCGACCACAGCGCCGCCGACCACATCGCTGTGACCATTGATATATTTAGTGGTGGAGTGGATAACGATATCCGCGCCTAACAATAGGGGTTGTTGCAATATCGGCGATAAAAAAGTGTTATCGACCACGACTAGTGCGCCGACCTCATGGCTCGCCTTGGCAATGGCTTCGATATCCACCACACGCAATAACGGGTTCGATGGGGTTTCGAGCCACACCATCTTAGGATTCTGCGCAATGGCGGCGGCTAACGCTTGGCTGTCGGTTTGGTCGACCACAATGAGCTTAAACTGGCCTTTCTTCGCCAAGTTGGTAAATAAACGGTAGGAACCACCATAGCAATCATGGGGCACAACTAATAGGTCATCGGGGCCGAGCAAAGTAGTCACTAAGGTGATGGCCGCCATGCCAGTGCACGTCACTATGCCAGTGGCACCCTTTTCTAATTGCGCTAATGCTTCACCTAAAATGCAGCGCGTTGGGTTGCCTGAACGACTGTAATCGAATTCGCGGGGATTTTTATGACCATCGAAGGCGTAATTAGTCGACAAATAAATCGGTGGCACAACTGCGCCATATTGAGTATCGCTTTCGATACCCTGACGCACTGCCAGTGTGGCTAATTGACGCTCTGCCATGGGTGGACTCCTAAATTCGATAGACTGATAGAGATGTCTGGACGTCTAAATGTACCTAAGCCCAACGTCATCGTCAATAGGCGTGAAGACGTTTAGACGTCTGAACATAAAGAAATCTGTTTGCAATCACAAAGAAATAGTAGCAATAATTTGACTGTTCTTTGTAAGGGTTTAAAATCTGCCCCGAATTTAGCGTTATAACAGGTGAGTCAATGACTGAATGGAATGGGGAATACATCAGCCCCTATGCTGAACATGGCAAGAAGAATGAACAAGTAAAAAAAATTACTGTGTCTATTCCGCTCAAAGTGCTTAAGGTCCTTACGGACGAACGAACTCGTCGTCAGGTCAATAATTTGCGTCACGCCACCAACAGCGAGCTGTTGTGTGAGGCATTTTTGCACGCCTACACTGGCCAGCCATTGCCTAACGATGAAGATCTGTCAAAAGATAGCCCAGACAGCATTCCCGCCGAAGCCAAGTTGCTGATGGACGAGATGGGGATCGAGTGGGAAGACATGGAATAGCGACTTGTCGCTGGCAAAGTTACATCACAGTGCTCATCAATAGGGATCGTTAACGATCCCTTTTTGTTTATATGGAATCCTATGTTTTCTATGATAGATCCACAGACTCTTGCCTTGGCCTCGCTGATTGTATTTCTTGGCGCCTTAACCCAGAGCCTGATTGGGTTTGGCCTAGCGGTTGTCGCCAGTCCTTTGCTGTATATCGTCGATCCGCAGCTCGTACCGGGTCCCGTTATTGCCATGGGATTTACCATCTCGCTACTGACCTTATTCCGGGAACGTGGTCATTTAGAATTCAATGGCTTGCAATATGCGCTCCTAGGTCGCGTGCCCGGTGGTTTTATCGGCGCGAGTCTGTTGCTGTTTGCGCCTCAGCCCATACTCGGGTTATCCATCGCCGCCATTGTAGCGGTCGCGGTTATCCTTAGCCTGTATAAATTCAGCCTACCCGTGAATAAGAAAACCCTCTTCGGCGCGGGTGTCGTCTCGGGGATTTTCGGTAATATTGCCGCTATTGGTGGTCCGCCGATGGCGATTCTATTGTCAGGCAAAGACGCTTCGCAGTTTCGCGCCGCCCTGTCGGCCTTCTTCATTTTTAGCTCCACCATAGCTATGGTCATTCTGGCGATCACTGGTTTATTAGAATTGAAGCACCTGTGGCTGTCGTTACTACTGTTACCTTCTGTGCTTTTAGGGTATTTAGTCGCCGGGCGATTGGTAGGCCGTGTCGATAAAGAGAAGACTAAAATGGCGACCTTAGTCCTGTGCAGTATCAGCGCCTTAGTGCTAACGGTGAAGTCGGTTATCGAACTCTTACCCCAATAAGCGTCCTGCTTGTACTGGCAAACCTTCTCAAAATTCAAACAATAAAAAAGCACTGACATTGTCAGTGCTTTTCTTTATCTATCAATATGTAAAGTCAACTTACACTCAGCTTAAATAGCTTTGCCCTGCATACACAATAAAGTGTCTTAGCGCGAGTACGCCGGTTAAGCTAGCGCAAGCCACCATAATCATTGCGCCCTTAGTGTGGCGAGTCGCGGCAGGTAACAACATGAACAGCAATGGAATACCAAAGCCAATCCCGACGACGCCAATCCAGAACACACTTGCCCATAGCCCTGAGGTTAACGACGCTAAAGCCGCAGCCGCTGCGCCGCCCTTGAAGTACAAGGCGCAGAACAACATGAACAGGAACAGGATTTCAATCGCCATCACAGGCAATTCTAACCCGTGCATCTTAGCCAAAGTCTTATCATGGCTATCGGTCTTAAACAACAAGAGTGCCAGTACCGCATTTGCCGCAGCGCCCGCCGATAAACCCGACACTAAAAACAGCGCAGGCAGTACCGCAGTGTTGAGCATAGGGTAAGCATTCATCGCCGAAATTAAGAAGCCAGTGTAAGCCCCTACGCCAATGGCGAGGACAAACAACAATACTTCAATCAGCTTTCGAAAAGGCATAAGTAACTTAGCGATAGGCGCTAGGAAACCTAAACCCCATTTCGGTAAGTCATCCCGCAGCACAATAATGGCGTAGGCAAAAGCTAAGGGAGAATACGCCAGCAGCGCCAGCACCCCGATTGCCATCACAGACTGGAAGTTATAGTGAATTAAAATCAGCCAGAAGTGGAATGGTTTAGTTAAATCAAACACTAAGCAAGCTAGACCTAAGCTAATCGCCACAGGCCCAATAATGGCCGCAGCCTTAAGAATGCTGCTTTCGGCTTCGGTGCTGAGTTCCTTATTCGCCCAGCGCAAACCAATGCCAATCAGTAAACTGCCCGCAGATAACCCCGCCATAAACAGGTAAACGGCAATGACCCAGTGCCAAGTGACAGGATCATATTGCGCCATGTCGCCCCAAGTATTGTTCATAATCAAATCCCCCCTCTTTTGGTAGGAACGCGATATACCCTAGGTTTAGTGCCTAAATGGGTTTTATCTTGGTATGTGATTTTAGTGTTGAGCATGATGGCTACTTCACTCTGCGGATCATTAGCATCACCAAACACTAAGGCATCGGTTGGACACACAGTCACACAAGCAGGCTCTTCGCCCCGCGCCAAACGCGTGTCTTTACAGAAGTTACACTTATCCGCCGCCTTGGTTTCTGGGTTCATAAAGCGCACTTTATAAGGGCACGCTGCCACGCAGTACATACAGCCGACACACTTCTCGGTATGGATAGAGATAATGCCGTCTTCACCCACATAGGCAGCGCCCGTTGGGCACACCTTAACGCAGGGTGCATCTTCACATTGTTGGCAAGATACCCTGTGATATTTGAAATGCAGATTGGGCATCTCACCAAAGGGGCCTTCCACACGCACTTGCAGACGAGTTACGCCTTCGGGTACGCCATTTTCACTGCGACACGCCACATTACAGGCTTGGCAGCCGATGCACTTGTTCTCGTCGTGCACCATTACATATCGTTTATTCATTTAAGCCTCCGATTAGCGCTTTGCCAGCGTGACGCCCGTGGTGTGCACTGTCATGCCACACACAGGAGCAGTAACGTGCGGCAGTAAGTTACCGCAGTGGATACCTTTGCCCGTTGCTCTGACCAACTCTTTGTTTTTAGAACCAAAGCCCATGTAAGCAAACACAGTATCTTGGCGAATACCCGGCGTGACTAAGGCATGGCCTTCTTCCGAGCCAACACTGCTGGTGAGGCGGATTGGGTCGCCATTGCTGATGCCTAATTTGCCCGCAGTGACGGGGTGAACCCACACAGCGTTATCCGACATTAGGTTAGCGAGCATAGGTACATTGTGGGTGGCGCCATTGGTGTGCACCGCCACTTTGCCTTGGATAAAGTACAGCTCATCTGCTTTTTTAAGATTCACTTCGCGGAACTTGATCACCCCACGGCCTGGTGCCATGGCTTCTACTTTCGCGGAAGTGAGTTCAATCTTGCCACTAGGGGTTTTAAAGGTCAGTGCACTGGCGTAAGTGCCGTCTTCATCGGCTGGCCGCGCATTGGGGTATGCCTTAATAAACTCGGCAACCATCTTAGGCTCGCACAACATAATTGGCTTACCGAAGCTCACGAAACCTTCGTCTTTGATACGGCGCAGCAGGTCAGTGTCGCGGTTCACCTGCAGCATTTGCAGGGTTTCCATGTTTTCCCATGGATAGAACTCGCCAAGGCCCATAGCCACACCCACATCCTTAAAGATCTGCCAAGAAGGCTTAGTATCACCTAAGGTTTCAACGACCCGTTGGCGCACATAATAGGCCGGATTTTTACCTGACTTATCAGCAATTTCTTCATCACGTTCAAGATAAGTTGACTCAGGTAAAATCACGTCCGCATAGGCGGCGGTTTCGCTGATATACACATCACACACGGCGATAAAGTCGAGCTTTTTCATCGCTTCAACAACGCGCGCCCTGTCTGTCATGGTTTGCATTGGGTTAGTGCGTGACATCACCCAGCCGTGTAACTGGTAAGGAACAGCGCTTAACGTGGCATCGAGAATGGTTTGGTAAACGCCGCCCGATGTCCACATCATGGCGTACTGTTCTTCCACCTGATCGATACGTTTCGCTGCTGGTTTTGGCATGTCTTTCACGCCAGGTTTTGCCAATACGGGCGCAACCGCTTCACCGGCAAGCTTGTTGTAATCACCGGGTTTCTGGCCGATATAAATCCCGCCCTTACGCTCGATGTTACCAATCAAGACGTTAGCGGCGTAAAGGGCGCGGCGCATCTCAAACTCTTCGGTGGTAAAGGTGGCTCTGTGACCAAAATCGACCACAGCATGGGGCGCTTTAGCGGCATATTCGTGGGCGATACGACGAATGTCTTTGGCAGGCACATCGGAGATGGTTTCGGCCCATTCAGGGGTATAGGCTTTCACTTCGGCGGCAAAGGCTTCGAAGCCTTCCACATAGCGCGCGACAAATGCCTTGTCGTAAAGATTATCTTCAATCAATACATGGCATAACGCCAAGGCGACGGCCACGTCTGTTCCGGGGCGAATGGCGTACCATTCATCGGCCTTGTCGGCCACAATGGAGAATCTTGGCTCGAACACCACCAGCTTGGCACCTTTGTCCATTTGCGCCGCCATCATGCCGCGGGTTTCGGACATATTGATGCCTTCGTACAGGTTATGACCGAAGTTAATGATGTATTTTGAATTGCCTAAATCACGTTTAACCTTAGTGCCAAAAATAGCCTTAGCGGCAATTTCATAACCACCAGGGCAAGTCGACGCGTGGGTAAAGGTATTTGGACTACCAAAGGCGGTCGCAAGGTGAAACAAATGCTTTTCCTGTGAGCCAGATTTTGACGAGAATGCCACGGCTTCTGGGCCATGTTCTTTTTTGATTTTATTGAGGTTTTCAGCGATTAATTTATAAGCCTCATCCCAACTGATCTCAGCCCATTTGCCTTCACCGCGCTCACCGACCCGCTTTAACGGTTTAACGATACGCTGTGGATCGTACAATAAACTATGGCCTGCGCCGCCACGGGCACACACTTTACCGCCAAAGGATTTAGCGGCCTTGTTGCCACTAATGAACACGTTTTTGCCCTCAATCACCCGCGCCGAAATTGGGCAGCGAGTCGAACACATTTCACAAATACTGGCAATGTCTTTGCCCATGCCCTTTAGCTGCTTATTCTCTAATGCCGCTAAGCTGCCCGGCAGCAGACTGGCCAGCGCACACGTGGCGCTGCTCGCTCCTGCTCCCTTTAAAAAGGTTCGCCTATTAAGCTCAATCATGGTTACCTCCATCACGCTCATCCCACCCGTCAGTCGCCACATTGGACGCCATCGAGCAGAGGTTTGCTCACTGATTTGATTACTTTTTTAGTTATAAAAGCGTAAAAACAGCGCCACCATATCTTCAAAATACACGGCATACGCTGAATACACTGCTCATCCACAGAGATTGTTATCCCGAAAGAGGTAGGTGGGTATTGTGGTAAACCACATGGGGAAGCTCGGTGTGATCTACCGCAACTAAAACCTAAGACTGACCTTGAAATACGTGAATAAGATCAATAGGTCTTAAAAAACGGACAGAAAAAGCCGCCAGATGGGACAAATGGCGGCTTCAAAAACAAACAGATATTTCAGTAAATTGCGATAACACTCGTGGGATGAGCATCACTATGCTGAGTGAAAAGCTGAGTAAAAACCTACCACAATCCTTAATCCATTAATTCTATATCGAGGCAGTTGAGCAGCCGAATCGCTTCGTCGCGGCTAAACTTAGCCCTTTTGATTTTATTGTTAAAAATGTCGATATCGTAATTAGTGGCCTCGCTGAAATCCGCCTCCAATAATTGAGTTCGGCCAAACAGACTATGACTAAAATCCGTGTAGGTGAAATTGGCTTGATTAAAATTGCCCTCGCGAAAATCCACATCGTGGGCCTTACACTCTTCGATGATGATTTCATCGAGGGACAAGCCTAAAAATGAGCAGTCATTTAGAATGCATTGCTTAAAGGAAAAGGGCGCGGCAAAGGATAAACGCGACCATGCGGCGCGGGTCCAATCGATACCGACTAACTTACACTCTTCAAACTCGACCCCGCTGAACTGGCACTGGGGCACTTTCACTAAGCTCAAGTTGCAGCGTACAAAGCGACAATCGATAAACTTACATTTACGAAAAACGCTCTCGCTAAAATGACAGTCTTGAAAGCAGCAATCCTCGAACTCGATGCCCTGTAGCTCTTGGGCTAATTCCGACAAACCATTGAACTGTTTTGATAAAAAACTATTGCCCTGCAAAGCCGCACTTGAGGCTAATTGCGATGGCGCGAGCTGTGATGATGCAAGCTGCGATTGTGTAAGCTGTGGCACTTCTTTCTGTGATGACATAACACCTCTAATCCTGCCAAATCCCCAACAATATGATAATGCAGGGTAATTTGGCTAGGTACGACCTAATGTTGACTTTCTGATAGGGGCGCCTGCTAGAGAGTCGCGACGAGTTCCTCAAGCTGATCGGTCGCCTTAGACCAACCCGGATGAAACCCCATATCCTCATGATTCTGCCTCTCTTCGCTATTCCAATACAGCACCCGCGCAGTGTACTTCCCTCCATTGGATATTTGGATTGATGGTCTTGTGGGCTGCAGCTACGTCATAAGCTCGCACATCAGCGCGCTAAAATACAGCCCTTCAACATTAGCTCGTCCGCAGAACACCAGCACTCCATCATGCTCAGCACTGAGTGTTAGCGCGTGATTCCCTTGCAAATCCTTACGCCCGCTAGATTCAAGCCACAGAACTATATAAAGAGCAGTGTAAAGGGCTGTGTAAAGATCTGTGCAAAGAGCGATGCAAATAGCCGTGGCAAATTTTGTCAAAAAAGGTAGAATGTCGCCACTTTTTCGCGGCAGTCTAGCACAAGGTTCTCTCGGATTAATGGTTAGCATTTTCGAGCAAAATGGCACGGGCCCAGCCCGCTTTAACAGACCACTTTCACTGTGGTGCCAACCTTGCCCTGCGTTTGTTCCATCCCTTGCATTATCTCCTGCTGACACAATTCAAACACCGCCCGAAAATACCCCTTTTGCTGTTCAAGATTTAACATCAAATCCCGCAAACTGGCTGAGCGCTTTACGCCCTAAGCCACGCGCGAATAATAAAGCGGTTGCAATGAATCTGGCTGTTGCTAACGCCATAATCCTTCTGCAAACCGACACTTATAAAAACCTTATCCCTACACTCTCTATCCTAAGGAATACTCGTCATGAGTCTTGCTGATTCCGTATTAGCCGTGAATAACGATTTGCCAATCCGCACCGACAGCCCAGTCCACAGCGGCAAGGTTCGCAGCGTTTACTGGCTAACCGATGCCGACAGCCGCCGTTTAATCAAAACCAAGGGTTATAACGTCCCCGAAGATACCCCGCTTGCCATCATGGTGATCAGCGACCGTATCTCGGCCTTCGACTGTATCTTCCACGGTGAAGGCGGCCTCAAAGGCATTCCCGGTAAAGGCGCGGCATTAAATGCCATTTCTAATCATTGGTTTAAGCTATTTGCCGAAAACGGTTTAGCCGACAGCCATATTTTGGATATCCCGCACCCGTTCGTATGGATAGTCCAAAAAGCCCGCCCCATTAAAGTCGAAGCCATTTGCCGCCAGTACATCACAGGCTCAATGTGGCGCGCTTACTCTAAGGGCGAGCGAGTATTCTGTGGCATCACATTGCCAGAAGGCTTAGAGAAAGATCAAAAGCTCCCTGAGCTGTTAATCACCCCATCGACTAAGGGCATTTTAACCGGTATTCCGGGTGTGCCCGCGCAGGACGACGTGAACATCAGTCGAGCCGATATCGAAGCCAACTACCAAGCCTTTGGCTTTGAAAAGTTAGAAGATATCGACCTGTACGAGAAGCTGTTAAAGGATGGCTTTAAAGTGATATCAAAAGCGCTGGCCGACATTGATCAAGTGTTTGTCGACACTAAATTTGAGTTCGGTTATGTCACCGACAAAAACGGTAATTCAAAACTGATTTACATGGATGAAGTTGGCACTCCAGACTCATCACGTATTTGGGACGGCGCCGCCTACCGCGATGGCAAAATCCTTGAAAACTCTAAGGAAGGCTTCCGCCAGTTCCTGTTAAATCATTTCCCCGATCCAGATGTGCTGCTCAACAAAGACAGAATGCCAGAGCGTGAAGCCCTAGCCCGCGATAATGACCTGCCACTTGAGGCCATGATGCAAGTGTCACGCACTTACACCGGCGTTGCCGAGAAAGTGACTGGCGCTCCAATCCCGCTGCCAGCGAATCCAAAGGCAGATATCATCAAGATCCTACGGGAAGAGTATGATCTGATTGTTTAAGCAAATCATAGTGGGATGAGGAGTTTTCCCTTTCCCAAAGAGCAGAAAGGCGCTTAGGCGCCTTTTTGTTTGCTTTACAAAAGCAGCTTTTCCAAACTTCGTTTGGATCAAAGTCGTGGGGCTTCACCCCACACCCGACCAAGGAGGACTGCTCGTCCTATCCTCCTTGGATGCTCCAAGACGCTCCTAGCGAAGTTACATGCATTAGATACTAGCTTCGTGCTTATTCGAAAATAGCTAACGCTTCCGATGGGGCGTCCCTTCCCCCCGAAAGCTACGCAGACGTCCTGTCTGCATCACGCTATTTCCTTCAACGCCCTTCAGCAACTTCGCAGGGAAAGGTGTACTTCTGAGGCTTTGGTGCTGTCAGCATGTCATCTAAAGCAACTCGAATGATGTCTACCATCTCTTTTAAAAAATTTAACAATGGTGGCTTGTTAAAGTCCCTATTGCCCTTCTTGCCCCAAACAAAGTTACATACATCAGAAATAAGCCTTAGGCTTATAGATAAATTTTTAAAGTGCTCATATATTATGCAAAACAAGTTGTACAAATAGCCTTCAATCTTGTAGGTTACCCTCAGGTTTTATAGCAATAGGGAAGTAGATGAGCATAGTTAACGGTTCAGTAGATTCATTTCTAAGATTCAGATTAGAATCCCTACAAAATGAACATTTCCCTGATAGTGATGTGATTGTTTACTATGGGCCCATTGAATTTTGGTCAAAAGATCTATTTCGTAGACAACTTGAGGCCTGTGCAGCTAATGAACAAAAAGAAAAACTTCTCATCATCTTACAAACAGGTGGAGGTTCAGCTGAAACCGTCGAAAAAATGGTAGAAATGTCTAGACATTTTTACCAACAAGTTAACTTCCTTGTTCCTGATGTAGCTATGTCTGCTGGTACTATTTGGTGTATGTCTGGTGACAAAATATACATGGATTATTCTTCATCGTTAGGGCCTATTGACCCACAAGTTTTAAACAATGAAAAAAAATGGGTACCAGCTCTCGGATACTTAGATAAGTGTAATGAACTCATACAAAAAAGTGCCAGCGGTACACCTCTCTGTAACGCTGAGTTAGTGATGTTAAATAGCTTGGATTTGGCATCTTTGCGTAATTATGAACAAGCGCGAGATTTGTCAGTATCATTGCTTAAAAAATGGCTTGTTGACTTCAAGTTCAAAGATTGGAGAATCCATCGTTCTGATGGTCCCAAAAAAGAGCAGCCTGTTACAGTTGCAGAAAAAGAAGAACGAGCTTCTGAGATCGCCAAAATGTTAAGTGATAACAATAGGTGGCATAGCCATGGTAGGATGATAGGTATTAAAACGCTACAGCGCGAACTGAAGTTGGAAATTGACGACTATACTCAAAACAATTCACTAAGAGAATCGATAAATATGCTGCATGACTTTTGCAGCGATTACATACATAAAATGGGACGAGTAGTCCTAGTATGTTCAAAATATGGAGTATCTTAAGGAACATAACATGAAAAAATTATCTAAAAAGCTAGAAGAACTGATGATTCAAGAAAAGAAAAATAATCAAAAATTGAATGAACAATTGCAATTCCTACAGCAAGCTCAACAAGCTGGTGTGATAAGCAAACCGCAATATAGTCTTGCCAGCCTTGTTAACGTAAGAACATCTATTTAATCTGACAGACAAAGATGGGACATCCATAACTCTCATGGGGTTGCGGCCAACACCGTGGTGACAGAAGTTCACCTCCCCTCGGAGTTGCCGCAGGGCATTAGCGTTCGTTGCGTGATCGAGGCATGGATGCCGAGATAGCGTCAGTCGAATCAGGGACGAGCGTCTGACGCGATAGCATAAGGGCGCTAATTGCCCAAGGGGCTTTCAACTCCGTTAGGGAGCGGCAAGGGAGATCCAAGAGGGAATTGCTGTTGATCCCCTCTTGGTCGGGTGTGGGATGAAGCCCCACGACGTTGACCTTGATTTTGACTTTGATTTAAAAAAATAAAAACTCGGAGGGGCTTATTAATCATATAAAAAAGGTGTGACACTTAGCGTGTCACACCTAGATAATTAATTATTAAATTATAAATATCAAAAATGAATAATTAGAATCGATATTCAACACCTAAACTGGCTTGTTTAAAGTCTGTGTCTGTATCTGCACCGTTGCTAACATTCTCAACGGTAATTCCTGCATCATACCAAGTGTACTCGGCATTAATTAAGAATCGATCTGTGACTTTAAATGCGACACCGGCACCGGCGAACACACCTTCATCATCTTTATTTCCAGAAAAACCTAACACATCATAATCAGTGGAATACCATAGTTGCCCACCTTTAGCGTACAACTCAACGCGATCAACAATGGGATAAGAGACTTTTAGCGCAGCGGTATAACCATCTGTTTCTGCATTAGATAAGCTATTACCATAATCACCGAAGTTAACGTATCCGCCCTCGATAGCTAAATATTGGTTAAAGCGATAACCAACAAGCCCTTGAATAACATCGCTATTGTCATCGAAGTCATCTTTACCATCAACTTTTAAATAACCATAGTTAGCACCAACATAAATGCCATTTTCTGCGACATCATTATTTTTCATATTCTCCGCATGAGAGTAAACACTAACAGAGGCTAAAGAAATAATGGCGGCCAAAGTAAGAATGGTATTTTTCATAATGTACTCCTAGTTAATTATTTAAATACGCTAAGTACATTACAAAAGTAATGCCAGACTTACCGAACTCAAGCTAAATAGATTTAAGAAAGTTAATAAAAAACATTACTATCAATGCTATAGCTTAATCAAGATAATTTAAAATGAAGAAAAACCGTCTAAAATAACAGCTAAAATCACTTATATATTAATAGCTGTAAGTTGCACTCACTCTGGCGAATGTATTTATTGCCTATTGCATTGTAACTATTTCATAGATAAGGAATATATTCACAAACCCGCTACATCCCATCAACCTACAACATCTCACAAATTAGTCATCATTCATGTCACATGGGTTAATTTTAAATAATATTGCAGATAGTTGACTCCCGAATTCAACTATAAAGTTGTCCGCCTTTTATTCGCTGATAATGTATAGCGGTTTAAACGCTAAAATGACATTGGAAAAATATAATAAAATTACCCTTCCCTATTTACCCAAGAAAATGATTTTTCCAAAAATGCCGTTGCATCATTCTCGATAATAAGACCATGGGCCATGATGATGGCCTTGGGCTCCCAAGCTAATATTTTATCAATATGACTGCGCGCTTGTGCCTTAGCAAACATAAAACTTAAGCGCCAATCTAAGGGCATTTTACCGTTTGGAGCGAGTATTCCCGCTCCGCGAGCCAATAATCGCTGTAAGGCATTAAAAGATTCGGGTGAAAAGTTCTCGATAAGATCCGTCACAATCAAAGTACGTGATGCTTTATGAAAGAACACACATTCCTGCATAAAATGAGAGCCCGTAAATAATACTTGGTCAATATCAGTCGCCCACATGGCTTGAAATTCAGCGGTAAACAGCCCATCAAAATGGAGATCTGGCCGCTTTGTTTGAACTTCCGCAGTGCCAAAGCTTTGGGCCTGCGGATAACGTTGCTGCCAGTCCTTTAAAAAAAGGTGGTGCAGGTGATTTGGTGCAATAAGATAATGAACTTCGCCTAACGCCTCGACCAGTGCTTGAAGTTCAGGGGTGAGTTTAATTGGGCTATGTACCCACAAAGCGCCATTATTCAAACGGATCACTGTCATCCGTGTGGTATAGGGCAAGGTAAAAAATGGTACGGCCTCACCATCAAAAATCCACAGGTTTTCTGCTAGTTGCTTCATATCAACTCTCCATGCTGCCAATCATTCCATCAATAATAGCTTTCGCTTTACCGTACATTGAAGCACGAAATCAGCCGCCAGCCATCATCACAAAAGTATGAAAAGAGAATTGAAAAGACAGAGCACCCAAGACTCATTTTGTTTTTAAGGGCTAATAACACCTAAATTCAAGCAATGCATCTTCCCCTGCGAAGTAGTCGAAGTGCTCGAATAAGAATGCCATTGAGATATCATGGATGATGAAACAGGCTAAAGGAAAATACATTTTCCTTTATAAATAGGACTTAAACGATACGGCTAAAATTAACTTAGCCTAACTTAACTTAGAAAAATTAAGCATTTTCTATTATGGGAATAATTATCGCGAAGTAACGTTATCAAAATTAATGTCTAACTTATTTACTAATATAAATTCGTTTTACCACACTCACAGGCACATATAATCTGACTACAAATCATTATGGCTACTGTCATCAAGAAATGCTTTTAAACCTTGGCGATCTAAAATTTCCAAATGTGCCCCTTGTTTCCGGACTAAGCCACGAACAACTAACTCTTTCACTGCTCGTCGATAAACGCGGCTAATAGTACCAAAACGTTCAGCTTCAGGGTCGATTTTAGCAAAACCACCAAGGACAACAGTATTGCTATCTCGTATCCATAGATCATAGGCAATGTTATACACTATGGGGCGTAATAATCGTTGGGTATAGATATCCATGGAGTCTTGATAATCATCCGCTAAAGCACTGGCAAAAAACATCGCCATTTCAGGATGAGCCTGTAAAGATCTCGTCAGTTTTGCCACGGAAATAGCCGTTACATCAATATCCTGTTCAGCGACTACACTCCACTGACAAAGATTTTGATTTAAAAACTCCATTTCACCAAAGATTTGTTCAGTACACTGCACCTCACCAAGCTGAAAACGCTTACCACTAGCGACAGTAATATTCATAGAGACTCGGCCGTGAGGCACTAGGTATAAATGGTCTACAACTTGCCCTTGGGTTAGCAGAGCAGAACCTTTGATGAGGTGACGAGTAGCGACTGCACAGTGCATTAATTTCTGCCGAAATTGCTCACTGTGTGCTTTAAGGAATGGATAAAAGCGAGTATTAGGGTTTGGCTCGATCTGCATTTGTTGTGACCAATCATTGTGATGGCATCACTTTACATGCCGCAGCAATAACGCGTCCACTCATTCGAGGCACATAAAATAGAATCCATCGATAGAGTAGCGCGCCATTGACTACGATTGTTGAAGTTAACTCCTATGGCTTGTTAGCGCTTGCAACGCAATCATTGCTGAACGCTTTTCCCCCTCAATCATACTGCCGTTAACTTGTTTAAACTGACCAATCCCTTCTTTAACTTCCTGCTCAAATAGAACAACGTTGTTAAGAATGGATGCAACCTGCAAACCACGGAAACGCCCAACCGTTAACAGTGCAGAGGTTTCCATGTCAGCAGCAAGTACACCACGCTGGTGCCAAAACTCACAAATTTCCGTCTCTTGGTCGGTATAAAAACTGTCATGGGAACGCACTAAGCCTAAGTAATACTTACTTTGAAGTTGCTTAGCTGCACTAAGTAAGGCCGCAACTAAGGCATGATCGGCTACAGCAGGATAGGATGCAGGAAGATAGCTCAAGGAGCCCCCTTCGTCACGAACTGCCCCTTCGGCAATAATCAATTCTCCTAGGCCAATATTGTGTTGCAACGCTCCTGCAGATCCAACACGAATGATGGTAGTAACTCCGCACTGTTTAAGCTCCTCTAATGCAATCAGCATTGAAGCAGCGCCTATGCCTGTACTACAAATCGTGACATCTATACCGTTAAATCGTGCATTAAATAACTGAAACTCACGATTACTGGCAACTTGTTTGCCGTTTTCACACCAACCCGCGATACGCGCTGCACGAGCAGGATCACCACACACAATCACTCTAGAAGCTATATCGTCAGCACTGACGGCAATGTGTGGTTGTAGGTTCATAGCACCGCCTGCTTTGAGGATTTGGCTTGGTTAGACTTTGCAGTTGCCATCCATACTCGCGTGCCATTCAATGCGATGAACAACAGAATTGCGTATTCGATAGACATGGCGTAAACCCCTTGCGCAGCATACACACCAACACTAATCACGTTTATCACAACCCACAGAATCCAGTTTTCAACATACTTGCGGGTCATGAGAATTTGCGCGACCACTGACAATACAGTCATTGTGGCATCCCAAAACGGGAAGGCATCAGGATCTAAAGGTTTAAGGACGATATCATTTCCGAAGGCGTTGAGTGTGTTAGTGGCGATTTTAGCTAACGCTGCAAAGAAAGGGTCAATGAAGATAGTCATCAAACAAATAGCGACAATACTCACTACGCCAGTAATGAGCAGTTTTTGTTTAGATAGCCAACGCACTTGTAGTGATTCGCCATCAATAGTATTGGGACGAGTCCACGCATACCAACCGTAGATATTGGCGACAAAAAAGAATAATTGCAGAATTAATAATCCATATAGTTGGATTTGGTAAAAGATGATTGCAAACAAAGTCACATTAATTAAACCAAAAAAATAGTTAATCGTTTTCTCTTTGCTTGCACACCAAATACACAATAAACCAAATACAGTGCCAACCATTTCAATCCATGACATGGCATAGCCACTGCCCAGAGGAATATTAACAAAGGTATTATTGATACTAAACCATGAAATAATGTCCATATAGCGATCCTTTTTATCCGTTAAACATCGAGATAATAAAAATACTCAATAATCAAGGCTAAGAAACGGACTTTTGTCCCTTTCATTGGCGATGGTTTGATTTCGTGATCCAATCCCGCTTTTGGCTAGTTTAAATGCGGTTTGCTGAAGGGGACAAAATGATCGGGCAAGTAAGGCTTTTATATCTAACATATTTAAACATCAGTACTTATCACCCAGAAATACACCTTCCCTCAGAGTTGCCACAAGATAAATAAAAATCGGTGTTTTTCTGGCTTGTGAGCGAGACGAGGATTGCCGAACAGGAGTATTTTACATGGATGTAAAGCGAGGACTTCGAAAGCCATAGCCCCTTTGGCCATGAGTAAAAGAGGCTTTCAAATCCGTTGAGAATGCTGGCCATATTTTACAAATAAGCCAAAAGGAGAACAGGTACTTCTCCCCTTTTGGTCTGCGCTTAATGAATAATCACGGATGGAGCCCAACGACTTTGACTTTCTTGTTAAAAGAATGAAAGTTCAAACGAAGTTCGAAGACGATTGCCTAATTGCCGAACCTTCAACAGAAGGTCAAATCTTCACACAGACAAACAGCGCGTTGCCGGATGCTAAATCCCACGGGACGATTCTTTCATAATCATGTTCGAAAACATGCACTTCAAAATAGGGTGCTAACAGTTCCTGTAGTTCTGTGAAGCTGGTCGCGACCATGGCATGTTGGTCTTGCCATTGCTCAATACTGTGTAGTTCTTGTAAGCCAACCTCCTGCAAACCTGCAGCGTGTAACCCCTCTTCCAGCGAGCCTAAATCTTTCATGTCAGAGACTGGTAAAGGCGAAGCTGACACCTCAGTAAACGGCAGACTGCTTTTGGCAATACTCAACTTTAATGATTGTTTCTCGCCTTGACCACTGTAATGCCAGCCGGATTCAAAGGCGAAATGGCTACCATCAAACTCGGCAAAATGCTTAACCGAGGCAGTGTTATCGATTCTGTGTTTATCGACAGTATTAAAACAAAACAGTCCGCCGTCATTGAGCGCACTGTGCACACTGGCGATACAACTTTTAAGCCGTTCGATACAAGCACTGTAATGAATGGAATATAAAAAACAGGTGATCAAGTCGACGCGCTCTTCTAAATAAAAAGCTGTCATATCTTGCAGGTTAAACTGGGCTTCGGGACAACGGCGCATGGCCATGTCGAGCATCGGCTGATTGATATCAAGGCCACTGCATTGATAACCAAGATCGATAAAATGCCGCACATGCGGACCCGTACCACAAGCTAAATCAAGGTGTTGTTTACCGTTATTGCCAAGGAACTGATGCAGACGATGGATGCTCGCACTCTGTTGCTGGTAGTTAATATCAGAACACATTAAATCGTAATAGCCGGATAAATCGGTATAGAGCGCGTTGGAAGACATAGTAGCGAATAGGTAACAAGGGCAATTTTAGGTGGCGCATGATATATCAGTTAGCCGATATCAGAAACAAACAATTGCCCCGCAGCTCAGTACGGCTAAAGCTAAAGCGGCCAATTGTGCACTCAAGGATTCAAATAAGTATGTTGGGTAGGAGAGGCGCTAAGCGCGATAATCACCAGCAGAAGAATATGTTAGCTAAAGAAAAGAAATCGCAGTGAACTCACAACACACATCGAGCTCACACTCACAATTAACTACTTGCAGGCACATCTCGCGGATTGCTCGCAAGGTGGCGCAGCGGCCACTTCACACATACCCGCAGTTTTGCCTTCGCCAACACACCAAGCATTACAGTCAAAGGTATCAGGATGACCTAAGTCGTCACTGTGACCGTGTATCACATCTTTACCGGGATTGGATTCGACTAACAAGCCATCGGGCAAACACGCCTCGCCAAACATTCTGCCATTAGGCACACCTTGTGCATCGGTGCCGACATGACAACCGGCAACACCGGGCGCAACACCATCACTGTCCTTCCACCAGCTCTGTTTATTCTCTTGCCAATCTGAGGGTTTAAATTCTATGGTGCCCATGGCACCCGCCATTCCCTTGGCGCCATCCGAGGGTTCA
This sequence comes from Shewanella scandinavica, assembly GCF_031932065.1. NCBI lineage: Bacteria > Pseudomonadati > Pseudomonadota > Gammaproteobacteria > Alteromonadales > Shewanellaceae > Shewanella > Shewanella scandinavica. The sequence continues at coordinate 40,720 of NZ_JAUOES010000025.1, read as the reverse complement.
CCGATTTCACCGTGGGCAAATACTGGGCTAGCTAGCAGTAAGGAACAAGATACTAATAGGGTTAAAGCTGTAAATTGTTTCATAACACCTCCTTTGTTTGAGTCAGAGTAAGCTTAGTCAGATGTGTCGATATCGCCATTTTAGATTCGATGGTAAACGCACAAAGCAGAAGAATAACCAAGTAGTTTAAGATGTTGAACGAGCGCGGCTATGGTGCATGAAAGTTCAGCTCTTCGTAGGTGCTTAAATGTTCGAGCTTAGGTTTAGCAAAGTAATAACCCTGAAAATACTCAATCCCGATTCCAGCGAGATAATTCAGTTCGGCTTCGCTCTCAACGCCTTCGGCCAAGACTCTTGTATTAAGTTCTAGGCAAATACGCAGTATTTCATCCACCGCCAGCTGTTTTTCTTTATCGACATCGATATCACGGATCAAGGTCATATCGAGTTTTAATACTTGAGGGCGCAGGGCATCCAACCAACTTAAATCAGCAAAACCACTGCCAAAATCATCGATTGCGGTGATAAAACCACGCTTAGCATAACTCTCGAAGATGCGGACTAATTTCGCCCGATCGACAATTTGCTCACCCTCTGTCACTTCGAACATGATTTTGTGAATATCAAACCCATACATGTCGGCGGCTTCAATCGTCGCGCGGATACAGGTCTCAGGGTTATATACGGCGTTAGGTAAAAAGTTGATACTGAGCATCTTATCGAGTCCCAGCTTTGAAGCGGTTTCTATCGCTTTAACCCGGCAAGCCTGATCAAAATAGTATTTGTTGCTATCGTTAATTCGTGCAAATACCCACGCAGCCCCTTCACCTTCGGGACCTCTAACAAGGGCTTCATAACCGCTATTCTCACGGCTAGGCCAATGAATGATAGGTTGAAATGCCATGCGAATTTCAAATCCTAATGACTTACCACTTAAGCAATCCATGCATGTTTGCTGCTTTATTCGAGCGGGGAAATCCATAAACGGCCTCCTTAACATCACCTTACTAGTGTGAGGATAAATGGTTAAATTTGCCAGTTTTTACTGTTCATCATCCTAATAAAATCCATCACATATAGAGTGAAGAATGCTATTTCCAAAAATATAAAACGATTGTAAACGGCATAAAAAAATGGATGAATCCCAATAGGAGCTTCATCCATCACTATATGCCTCTGACTGATTTACTTCAGTTTATAAATCACTTCAACTCTATCTTCTATGCTCACTTGGCCGTACTGATAGCTCTCGGCGGCGCCCATGGCATCGGCTTTAGCGCTCATGCGTAACATGACAGGTTGCACAGGGCGTTGATCGTAATAACGGATCTGCCAGATCTTACCGAGATTTTCACCAAAGCCTTTAGCCAAAGATTCGGCTTTTTGTTTGGCATCCACAATCGCAGCTTGACGTGCCTTGGCGACGTATTCAGCTTCTTTACTCGACTTAAGGGCGATGTTATTCACCCGATTCATGCCCTCTTCTAAGGCTGAATCTAAAATAGCGTTCAAGCGGCTTAAGTCTGTTACCGTCACGGTAATTTGGCGACTGGCGGTGTAACCCGTCAGCTCAGGTGCCTTATCCTGCACATACACATATTGCGGTTGAAGATTTAAATTCGCGCTCTGGATCTGATCTTTAGTCACACCCGCGGCGGTGAGACGGGCGATAAACTTAGCCACGGCGGCATCGGAATTATCTTTGGCGGCTTTAGCGGTTTTTTCGGTCACGGCCACTTCCACATTCACATCCGCCATATCGGGTTCGACTTGGATTTGGCTCACACCCATAGTTTCAATATGCGGGAAATCGACCTCAGCAGCGAGTACCGCTGGCGCCATAAACGCACTAGAAAAAAGACCACCCGCCACCAATACCGCTAAAAGAGAATTTTTCATAACTTACTCCAAAATAATGTGCTTATACCTAAACCACTTCAAATAGAACGCATATTCAAAACGAGACGGCTAAAACGACTGTGTCGCTTATTTAGCGCTTAGGCTATCAGTAAAAAGTGCCAATACTTGTGCCAATATGTAACAGCATCAAGAAATTGTCTCTTGCCCCTATAAACGCGACCAATTTTAAAAAGGGTTAATTTTTCTGAAAAAATGTTCAGCGCTTTTTATCCAGATGAGTTCGACCTTGGATCTTTGGCTTATCTTCCTATATCCACACCCAAAATAGGCCTTAGGGTTAACTGGCATATTCAGCGCCCCAATTGTACACTTTTCAGCCAAAGCTACTGTACCTTTTAATCACTTCAGGTATAATCCGCCAACTTTTTTAAGGCGGCTTATACCTCAGCGAGAAACCATGACAGTTGAAACTTTTAAACCCAAGCAAACGACCACGCTTGATATCCCAGTCAAAACATTAGAAGCAGCAAGCACTAATGCTGTTACCACTGGGAATCGCATCGGTTTCGTGTCTTTGGGCTGCCCAAAAAACCTCGTGGATTCAGAGCGTATTCTGACTCAGTTACGCATCGACGGCTACGAAGTCACTAACAGCTACGACAATGCCGACTTAGTTATCGTCAATACCTGCGGCTTTATCGATGCTGCGGTGGAAGAATCTCTGGATGCTGTGCGTGAAGCCTTAGAAGAAAACGGCAAAGTGATCGTCACTGGCTGCCTTGGCGCCAAAGAAAACCAAATCCGCGAAGTGCACCCAGATGTGTTAGAAATCACTGGCCCACACAGCTACGAAGCCGTGTTGAAGCATGTTCACAAGTACGTGCCTAAGCCAGAGCACAACCCTTTCACCTCACTAATCCCACAAACTGGGGTTAAGTTAACGCCTAAGCATTACGCTTATTTAAAGATTTCAGAAGGTTGCGACAACCGTTGTACTTTCTGCATTATTCCTTCGCTACGTGGCGACCTCGACAGCCGCCCAGCGGGCAGCATCTTAGATGAAGCTAAGCGTTTAGTGGAATCAGGCGTACAAGAAATTCTAGTTGTGAGCCAAGACACCTCGGCCTACGGCAAAGACAAAGGCGGTCGTACCGATTTTTGGAACGGTATGCCAGTCAAGCAAGACATTACTAGCCTAGCGCGCCAACTGGGTAAAATGGGCGCTTGGGTGCGTCTGCATTACATCTATCCCTACCCATGGGTTGACGATTTAATCCCGCTAATGGCAGAAGGTTTGATCCTGCCGTATTTAGATATTCCAATGCAGCATGCAAGCCCACGTATCCTGAAGATGATGAAACGCCCAGGCCGTGTTGACCGTCAGTTAGAAGCGATTCAACGCTGGCGTGAAATCTGCCCAGATCTAGTGATCCGCTCGACCTTTATCGTCGGCTTCCCTGGTGAAACCGAAGAGGATTTCCAAATCCTGCTCGATTTCTTAAAAGAAGCACGTCTTGATCGCGTCGGTTGCTTTAAGTATTCAGAAGTGGATGGCGCTGTCGCCAACACCATCGCCGAGCTAATCAGCGAAGACGTTAAAGAAGACAGATACCACAGATTTATGGAAGTCCAAGCCGAGATCAGCGCCGAGCGTTTAGCCCGTTTCGTTGGCCGTACCTTAGATATTCTGATTGATGATGTAGACGAAGAAGGCGCCATTGGCCGCAGCTTCGCCGATGCACCTGAAATCGACGGCATGGTGTTTATCAATGGTGAAACTGAGCTGGAACCTGGTATGTTGGTTCGTGCCCGCATCACCCATTCAGATGAACACGATCTGTGGGCTGAAGTAGTAGACGCTGACACCCAAGACTAAGCTGTTCTGATACAGGACAGGCTATGACTCAAAAAGCGAACCTCTGGTTCGCTTTTTGTTTTTTATCATTTCGTAAGCATTAACACTGCGAATGCTTCACCATCCTTACTCCACTGCTTCGCCTCACTAACTCATCACACTATTTCTTCTCGCTATCTCATCACACTATTTCTTTTCATTATCTCGGCTCACGATCTTGATTCATTGCCAGCCTAACTTCCGCTGATTTATCAGCAGCTAGGCTGAGACATTATGTATTAAGCAATAGATATTAAGCATCTGGCCCTAACATCTTATTGGCATCAACCCAAAGCTCGAACTCTTCTGCTGTCACCAACTCCAGTTCTAATGCCGCTTGGCGCAGCGTCTTGTGTTCGCTATGGGCTTTTTTGGCGATCTTAGCGGCCTTTTCATAACCGATATGTTGATTCAGCGCTGTCACTAGCATGAGTGAGTTTTCCACATGCTTAGCAATCTGAGGTTCATTTGCCACTATGCCAACCACACAATGGTCATTAAACGACTGACAAGCATCCCCCAATAAGCGCCCCGATTGCAGCACATTGGCGATGATCATCGGCTTAAACACATTGAGCTCAAACTGACCATTGCTGCCTCCAATTCCAACGGCGACATCATTACCCATGATTTGCGCGCACACCATAGTCATAGCCTCAACCTGAGTCGGGTTGACTTTGCCCGGCATGATGGAGGAACCAGGTTCATTTTCAGGCAGTAATAACTCAGCGATGCCGCAGCGCGGGCCAGAACCTAACATCCTAATATCATTTGCGATCTTCATTAAACTGACCGCCGCCACTTTATAGGCCGCCGACAGGGCGACTAATTCATCGTGGGCAGCAAGGGCGGCAAACTTATTCGGCGCCGTCACTAAGGGCAAGCCTGTGAGTTTTGCGATATTGTCCGCCACCTTAACGGCGTAATCCTTGTGTGTATTCAGCCCAGTGCCCACTGCGGTCGCACCTAAGGCTAACTCGGCCACCCGCTTGAGACTGTGCTCAATGCCTTCGATGCCATGACTTAATTGCGCGGCGTAACCCGAAAACTCTTGGCCTAAGGTTAACGGTGTCGCATCCATAAAATGCGTGCGGCCGATTTTAACTAGGTGCGCAAACTCCTCGGCCTTGTGCTGCAAGCTCTGCTGTAGTGACTTCATGCAGGGCAAAACCAGCTCAACGGCTTGACGATAAGCAGCAATGTGCATGGCGGTGGGAAAGGTATCGTTGGAAGATTGCGAGCGGTTAACATCGTCATTGGGGTGCAAACATTTAACCGTATCGGTGAGTTGCCCACCCGAGAGCACATGGCCGCGATAGGCAATCACTTCATTGACGTTCATATTGGTTTGCGTGCCCGAGCCTGTTTGCCAAATAACCAAGGGAAATTGCGTATCGAGTTCACCTGCGATCAGCTCATCGCACACTTGGGCAATCAGTTGGGCTTTAGCTTGAGTCAAAGCGCCAAGTTGTTGATTGGTAATGGCGGCGGCCTTTTTGAGATAGCCAAATGCGTGGATCACTTCAATCGGCATTGACGCTTCGACACCGATACGAAAGTGCTGCCGCGAACGCTCGGTTTGCGCGCCCCAATAACAGTCTGCGGCGACTTGTACCTCACCCATAGTGTCGTGTTCGATTCGATATTGCTGTTCCATGCGCATCTCCTTCGCTAAAACCCTCTAAGCCTTCACCATACTCGCTCAGGGCGAAAGTACAATTAACCTCCAACAAGGAGTATCAATGATAAGGCTGATTTAAACGTAAAGATTGGCGTAAAGGCAGGCGGAAGAGCGTGAATTGGCAGGATTAGCGAGGCACTAACACAGCAGACTAAAACAGTAAAAAGCAGATTAACAAAAGCACAGACCTAGAAAGTCAAAAGGGGCATCGCCCTTATGCTGATGCCCCTTTCGGTTTTGTGCCTTACGGTCATATGACCCTTTGCCCTTTTTGGCTTTCTCGGTGCGGGTCCTAAACAAGGGACTCGTCACTAACGCTTTAAGTGCGTTGTCGGTAATGGTGCCTCGGCCACTTTCGTGTTCTAAGGTCATATTTTGCGGTTTTTGTTTAGTCATTTTATACCTCACTGCTTAATGAAAGTTAAGCCCATGGCCTAACAGCGCAAACTATAACGCAATCAAATCAGATGTACAGAGTTTGTGCACTCCAACATAAAAAATGGCTTTGACTAGTAGGAAAGTATGATAGATTATTCAAACAAAAATAATATATTAGCTTAATAATCAATAAGATTTAGTTAATAAATTTTAAGATTTAGTTTACGGATTTTGCCATAACCTTTATTGGCACTCAGGTTACACTTTGTAATCGACAGATAAGGAGATCAATTTGAAATCCACGTTAGTCGCTCAACCTTGGCTCGGCGCACTGCTTTTGCTGATGACACTTCAAGCTCCGCTCGCCAATGCCTTTTCCAGTTCAGACGCCTGTGTGATTACCATGGGGTATCGCACCAGCGAACGCTTACCTTTTATTGGAGATGAGCCCAATAACACGGGATTTTATCACGACCTTTACCAAGCGGCGGCGGACAAGATTGGCTGCAAACTCAATGTGGTGCGCGCACCTAAATTACGCATACTGCGGGATCTCAAGCTCGGCAATATCGACTTTTATCCCGGGCTTAACTTCACCGAAGATCGGGCTAAATACGCGCACTTTATCCCTAATGGACTTTCGGAACGCGCCATAGGCATTAGCCGTGCGGGCGCCGCCGATATTCGCTCGATTGAGCAGTTGGTCAACAACAAGATGACCCTCTTAATCGCCCCCGGCAGTTACGACTTTGGCGGCCTGCCGGACAAAATACAAGTACGTAAACCGCCTGAACTCAATGTGTCTAAAGCCTTGGATTATTTGCTTTCAAACCAAGGGGATTTTTTCATCTACGATCAAACCACGCTGCATTATTACCTTAACGATCGCGACCCCACTCAGTTCAAACTCCACTATAACTGCTGCCAATCAGCGCAGGAAATGTACCTCGGCTTCTCGAAAAAAAGCCGTCACTACCGCGGTAGGCACAACCCAAACTATCGCGCCGATAACCCCATCAGCCCAGACAATAGCCCCACAGTGTTAGCGCCTGATTCTAAAGCTTTCCAGTTTGCCAAAGCACTCGCCGCCATGGATTCCCAAGGCGAAACTCAGCGGCTGTATAGCAAGTATTTTGGTTAGCTCGCATCTTAAAAACTCATCCCACCTTTGACGGCCGATAACGCAGGTTCCATTGATACGCTTATCGATGATTGATGATTGATGATTGATGATTGATGATTGATGATTGATGATTGATGATTGATGATTGATGATTGATGATTGATGATTGATGATTGATGAGCACAATGTTTAAAGAGTCAAAGAAAATCATGGCCTAAGTGATTCAAGTGCGAGGAATTTACCTTCTGCTCAAGCTCAATTCTGTTTTTAACCCGCTTTGTTGCCCTCTGCGACAATATGCCGCACCTGTCACTCTTAGATGCTCTTTATAATGCAGCGCAATTAATCCAAGTGAATGGAAGACAATAAGATGGCTGCAAATTCTGCGTATTTATCTCACCCGTTTAACACTTCAGTAATTTCCTCATCCCTCGCAATCGCCATGGGCTTATCGTTAGCACCGCAGGCAATGGCCGATGACAGCGAGTTAGCCAATATTGAACGCTTAGAAGTCCACGGCCAACAGACCGAAAACCGCAACACGCTAGGTTCGGCTGAAAACCTGCTGAAAGGACAAGGAGTAGATTTCTCCGAAGCGGGTGGCGTATCAGCTCTGCCTATTCTCAATGGCATGATGGGCGATCGCATTAAAGTGTTAGTTGATGGTGCGGACATTACAGCCTCCTGCGCCAATCAAATGAATCCACCGCTGTCCTATATTTCCGCCAATCAAGTCACCACAGCCGAAGTGATTGCGGGTGTATCGCCAGTCAGCGCGGGTGGCGACAATATCGCGGGTGTGATCAAAGTCAGCAGCCTTAATCCTAAATTTGGCGAAAGCGATAGCATCAAGTGGAATAACGGCGATATCTCAACGGGATACCGCAGCGTGAGTGATACCTTGCTACTGGGCACCAATGCCACAGTTGCCGGCAAAAATATCAGCCTAAGCTATCAAGGCGCCTATGAAGATGCCAACAGCTATAAAGATGGCAATGGCGATAAAGTCATCGATACCCTGTACCGCGCACAAAACCATGCATTGACCGCCGCATGGCGCGATGAGACTCAACAAGTCGCCATCAAACTGACCCATCAGAATATTCCATTTCAAGGTTTTGCTAACCAATACATGGATATGACGGATAACAAGAGTTACGGTGCCCTCGCCCATTATCAACTTAAACTCGACGATGACGGCGAGTTCAGCGCCCAATTCAATTGGCACGGCGTGAAGCACGAGATGGGCTTTTTCACCCCAGAAAAAACCGGCAAGATGCCGATGAACACTGAAGGTGATGACTACAGCTATCAACTGCACTGGCGCTTGCCAATGGGCGATGACAGCACCTTACTGGTCGGCCAAGAATTCTATAGCTACCAGCTCGACGATGTGTGGCCTGCGGTGCCAGGCACTATGATGGCGCCGAATGATTACATCAACATCAACGATGGCGAACGTCGCCGCGCCGCCGTTTATGGCGAATGGCAGCAAGATTTAAGCCCTAGCTGGTGGTTATCGGCGGGTGTTCGCTTTGAGTATGTCACCACCAATACCGGTGAAGTCCAAGCTTATAGTGACATGCCAATGATGGGCATGCCGAATATGGATGCCGCTGCGGCGCAGGCCTTTAACGAGATGGACAGAAAACGTGATGATAATCTGATCGACGCCACCTTACTGGCTCGCTATCAGTTATCGGCCAATCAACAACTTGAGTTTGGCCTTGCCCGCAAGAATCGAGCCCCCAATCTGTACGAGCGTTACAGCTGGGGCCGCGGCACTATGGCAACCACTATGATAGGTTGGTATGGCGATGGTAATGGTTATGTAGGTAATCCAGATCTTAAGCCAGAAACTGCCCATACCCTGAGCGCGGCCTACAAATATAACGGTGATAGCTGGCAAGTCTCGACCACAGCTTGGTACACAGCGGTGACTGACTATATCGATGCCGAAGTGATTGGCAGTTTTAATCGCACTAGTTCAGCTGATGGCAAACGCAATATTCTTCAATTCACTAACTTAGATGCCAATCTCTATGGTGCACGCTTTAATGCGCTCTATCAGTTTGCTGAAACCAGCACAGGTAAATGGCAAGTGTTAGGCAAAGTGAATGTGACCCGTGGTGAGCGAGATGAAGGCAATGAGCCTTTATATCAAATCAAGCCGCTGCAAACTGAGCTGGCACTGCAACATCAGCTCGGTAACTGGGAAAACAGCCTTTCATGGCAATGGGTTGCGACCAAAGATCGCGTGGATGACCGCCGCCTTGAAAATGAAACCGATAGCTACTCCTTGCTTAACTTAAACAGCAGCATGAAATGGCAGGCTCTGACTGTTACCTTCGCCGTGAATAACCTGTTCGACAGTTACTATGAGCTGCCGTTGGGCGGCGTGAGTGTGGCGGAATTTAAGGCCGATAATACCAATGGCTTTAACCAGATTGCCGGCGCAGGCCGCTCGTTCGAACTCAGCGCAAGCTATGCGTTTTAACGACCGATTTTAAAGACACTGTTTTTAATAACATCGTTTTTAACCACATGGCTTTTTAACGACACGGTTTTTTAGGGCGAATAACTCTAATCCAAACGTTAAACAAAAAGGGCAAGCAGATTAAGTGATTAATCGCTTGCCCTTTTTTATGCTCAAACCACATTCATGCCACTGACACTAGAGTACAGGCACTAAAGCTCTAAGACGACTTAAGCACTATGCACAAAGAGTAAAACTATGGATTAGTTACCCGCAATCTTCATTTCAGATAACAAGATGCCGCCGGTACGAATCGATGAGCGCAGATCAAAATCCTTACTCACGGCTTGCACACCACGGAACATCTCTTTCAAGTTACCCGCGATAGTGATTTCTTCCACTGGATATTGGATCTCACCGTTTTCAACGTAGAAGCCTGCCGCACCACGGGAATAATCGCCCGTAACCATGTTCACGCCTTGGCCCATAACTTCGGTCACAATCAAACCTGTGCCCATGTCTTTTACCAATTCGTCGAAGGTTTGGCCTGTGTGGCCGAGCGTCCAGTTATAAATACCACCCGCGTGACCCGTGTTGGTTAAGCCTAACTTGCGCGCCGAGTAGCTGGTCAGCAAATAGGTTTCTAACATGCCGCGGTCAATAATCCGTCTATCTTGGGTCGACACGCCTTCGCTGTCGTAGTTCGCGCTCGCCAGTGCGCCCAGTAAATGCGGCTGTTCTTCGATATTGAACCAATCGGGGAAGATTTGAGTGTTGATCGAATCCAATAAGAAACTGGATTTACGGTATAAACTGCCACCGCTGATCGCACCGATGAAGTGGCCGATTAACCCTGTGGCGATATCTGGCGCCAATAAAATAGGTAAACGCGTTGTCGCAATCTTACGCGCACCGAGGCGACTTACTGTCTTCTCGGCGGTCTTTAAACCGACCGTTTCAGGTGCAAGCATCTCGCTGAATTCACGGGCGATAGTGTAATCGTAATCCCGTTGCATATTGCCTTCGCTATCTTCACCGATCACGCTGCAACTTAAACTATAACGCGAGCTGCAATAACCGTTTAAGAAACCGTGGCTGTTGCCATACACTTTAACCGCAGTGTGAGCATTGGCACTGGCGCCGTCGGAATTATTAATGCGCGGATCGGCATCAAGCGCCGCAGTTTCGGCGCGGATCGCCAGTTGGGCTAACTCATCGGGGGAAATATCTTGTGGATAATACAGCTGAAGATCGCGGATCTGAGTTGCCATCAAGGCTTTATCGGCAAGACCACTGAAGGGATCGGGCGAAGTGTAACGGGCAATATCGTCAGCCGCTTTCACCGCTAAGGCTATGGCCTCTGGACTTAAATCCGACGTCGATGAACTGCCCTTGCAACCATCGCGGTAAACCGTAATCCCTAAGGCACCATCTTTATTAAATTCAACGGTTTCAACTTCTTTTAAACGGGTAGAAACCGACAAACCTTGTTGTTTACTGATCGCCACTTCGGCAGCGTTCGTTCCTAATTTGTTGGCATATTCCAGCGCCACGGCCACCGCATCTTTCAGCGCGCCCAATTCACTATCGATTCTGTTCAAAGACACAAAGCTACTCTTTCGTTGTCGGCAATGACGCTAGCATAACAAACACAAATCCCATTCACATTAATTATTCACCGCCGACTTAGGCTTGAGCGCGTATCCTAAGCACATTCACCTAGGCGATTTTTGGCTGGAGATGTTATTATTAGCCAGTTATTTACTTGAGGTTTTATCGATATGAAGATTGTTGGTGATTCAGAACATTTTAAACAGCCCTACGACATAGATGAAGATTATGTCAGCAGTAAAACAACGGACAAGCGTGATAGTGAAGCCGTGCAAAAAGTCGGTATGGAGCTTGTTTCACTGAGCAAGACTCAGCTAGATAAAATCGAGCTGGATGAGTTTTTGTACGACGCTATCCTGCAAACACGCAAAATCAAGGTTAATACTGAGGCGTATCGTCGCCACATGCAGTATATCGGCAAATTGATGCGTAATTTTGATATCGAGCCTATTAAGGCTTCACTCGCTATCGTGTTGAATAAAAACAACAACGAAACTGCGAAGTTGCAGATGTTCGAAAAAATGCGTGAACGCTTACTCACCCAAGGTGATGCTGAAATTCAAACCTTAGTTGAGCATTATCCGCAATTAGACAGACAAAAACTGCGTACTTTGGTGCGTCAAGCGACCAAAGAACTGGCCAAAGGTCCAGAATCAAAATCATCTAAAGAGCTGTTTAAATATCTACGCAGCGAAATCCAAGACTAATTAACTTCAGCCCCACAAGGATGTTGCTTATGCGACTTAGCAAAACGTTATGTAGCCTAGCTTTGCTTTTTATTGGACTATTTGGACTCGGGGCCTGTAACGGCCCTGCGGACGAAGATAACGGTGGCACAGATGCCACTGACGGTATCTATAAACTGTCTATCGACTTTAAAACCTTATCGGGTTCTGAATGCGGCAGTGTTACTTCACTCCAAAGTTTCCCTAAAGACACAGGCTTTTGCGCAGTCGCGAAGTTAAAGAAAGGCTCAGCTACAGTAAGCAAGCAGAAAGTCGACTTTACGACAGACCTTGGTGTATTAACACCTAATAGCAAACTAACAGACAATAACGGTGAAGCCATTATTATCGTTAGTAATCCTGATTTACTTGTCAATGCAGGGATAATTACTGCAACGACAACCCCAAATGATTCCACAACGGCGCTAACAGCTACCCGCAATTTTGAGTTTTTAGTTGTTAGCGATGGTACCTCTCCTGCCGTTCCTAAACTCAGCGCCAGTATTTTAAATAGCTCAGCCTTAGTGACTCGCTTCAAAGTCGATGAGTCGGTACAACTGCAAGCCATATTGCTCGATAGCGAAAGCAACGGCATCGAAGGCGCGAAAGTGACGTTCGCCGCAGGTTCTGCAGCGCTGAATCCTGCAAGTGCGCTGACCAACACCCAAGGTATTGCGCAGGTGCCCTATACGCCAAGTGCAACTGAATTAGGGGCAAACTCCCTCACAGTAACAGTGGACTATCAAGGTCAATCGTTGCAAACCAGCAGTCTGTATGAAGTTTTGAGTAAAGATGCCGTCAATCAAGAAGGTACGCTGAAACTCGGCTCATTCAATGGCGCTGTCTTTACTGAAGGTAAACTGGTGAGCACCTTAACCGCCGATGCCAATGGCGCATATAAGATCAGCGCAGGCGGCAGCTTTGGGGTGACCGCAAGTTTAGTCTTAGAGGCCAATGACGGTACTATTACCCGAGTGCAAACACCCTCTTCCATCAGCTTTAGCTCAGATTGCACCAGCAGTAATAGTGCGACACTCGATACCCCAGTTACGACCTTATCGGGTAATGCGAGCTCAACCTTCCAAGACACAAGTTGCAGTGGCAACAGTGAACGTAGCGACCAAATCATCGCCACGACAGTAGCAGGCAATCAGACGCTAACGGCAAATTTCCCGTTCACACTACAACGCCAAACGCTTGCCAGCTTAAGTTTTGAGTCAGCAGAGCCAGCACAAATTCGCATTAAAGGTGCGGGCGGCACAGGTGCAAGCGAATCCTCTTTAGTCAGCTTCAAAGTCACCAGCGCCAATGGCCAACCCGCAGCGCAGCAAGAAGTCAGCTTTACCTTAGACACTGTGGTTGGTGGTTTAAGTTTTGCTAATGGCACTGCGAATGCGCAAAGCCTGACTAACTCCCAAGGTATCGCCAGTGTGCGCGTATTATCCGGCACTGTCCCCACACCTGTGCGCGTGGTCGCTACCGCCGTTGATACTGATACTAAAGAAGTCATCACTAGCCAATCTGAACAATTAACTGTAAATACTGGTCTACCGCAACAGCTTGGGTTTAGTCTAGCGACTACGAATGCCAATCCTGAAGCGGGTAATGTAGATGGTGAAAAAGTCACAGTGACAGCAAGACTGTCCGATAGTTTTGGCAACCCAGCGCCAAATGACACAACAGTTAACTTTACCAGTGAAGGCGGCCAAATAGAGCCAAGCTGCTTAACCCAAAATGGAGCCTGTAGCGTCACTTGGACCTCGAGCGATCCTAGGCCTCAGGACCACCGTATAACTGTGCTAGCTTATGCGTTAGGCCATGAAACTTTTTTCGATACTAATGGTAACAACCAGTTTGATTCAGCCGATGGCGGTGCAATTCTAAAAGCCTGCATAATGAATGGCGCCCCCGTTTCCTGTCGTGGTAACGGCCTAGATGTAGAAACATTCCACAGCTCAGGTTTTAGCGATTTGCCGACAGCCTTTCGCGATGATAACGAAAACTTCGCCTATGATAGCGGTGAACGTTATTTCGATAACCTCGCTAGCGACACCTACAAAGGTGCCGATGGCAAGTTTAACGGTCCTCAATGTCAAGGCGCGCTCTGTGGGACAGGACAAGCCAATAAAACTTACGTCCGCAAAGCTGTCGTGATGATAATGTCTGGCTCGAAAGCGTATTTCACACTGTGGCAAGATGGTGTCAAAGTATATGAAGATCACCAAGGTCAAAATATTCTTAACAATCTTGATTCGTTAACGGCCATACCAGCTGGGCAAACATCCAAATTTATCGTAAAACTCTACGATAGTGCCGATCAAATTATGCCCTCTAGTACAACGCTTAATGTAGATGCAGATAAAGGTGAATTACTGTCATCGCCTTATACTGTGCCTAAAACGAATGATGCGAATGCAAGTATGACGGACTTTTACCTCAAAAATACTGAAACCGCTAGCAGCCAAGTGGTGCTAACAGTGAACACACCTCGTGGTGTCCAAACCCTACTTAAGTTCAATATTCTGCTGCAATAATAGCTAATTAACACATAAGCAAAAGACCCGCGAATGCGGGTCTTTTCAATTGGACGTTTGATTAGAAGGCTATGCTGCCTCAATCAAACCCTTGTCAGTTGTTAGCAATAGCTGCGACGCTATGATCCTATGCAGCAACTAATTGTGTAACTCTACTGCTCGGCGTAAACGTATGCTACGCAGGGCTAGATATAAAGCTCCCACGGCAGCCCAAATTAATCCCAATTCTAATGACTGTGGCTCTAAGTTTGCCCAAAGCACGCCAATAGTACCCGCGCCACACAGGGGCAGCACTAAGTATTGCAGGTGATCTTTAAAGGATTGATTACGTCGCTCCCTCACATAAAACTGCACTATGACGGCTAAGTTCACGAAGGTGAACGCCACTAAGGCGCCAAAATTCACTAAGGCTAAGGCCATTTCCAAATCAAATGATACCGCAGACAGCGCCAGCGCTCCCACCAACAAGACATTAAATGCAGGGGTACGCCACTTAGGGTGGATATAAGCAAACCCTTTACGTGGCAGCATGTTATCTCGCCCCATTACATACAAAATCCGTGCAACGCCAGCGTGGGCAGCCATGCCGGATGCCAACACGGCTACTGTAGTCGCCACTAATACGATGGACTGAAATAGGTTTCCTCCAACGTAGAGTGCGATTTCGGGCAATACTGCATCAAGCTGTTGAAAGCGGGAAATATCGGGGAAATAAAGCTGAAGGAAATAAGACACGCCGACAAAAATCACCCCACCAATCAAGGCAGTCAACACGATAGCACGAGGAATAACACGCTGCGCATCCTTCGTTTCTTCAGTCAGCGAGCTCAAACCGTCGAAGCCGAGGAAGGAAAAACACAAAATAGTGGCGCCAGTAAATAACGGCACTATCGCCATATTATCGGTATAAAAAGGCCGTACGCTCGCAATCGCACCTTCGCCTTCACCAAGGGAAATGCTATAGGCCATTAATGCTATAAACACGAGGATAATGGCGATCTGCACAAACACTATCACACCATTAAAGTTAGCCACCAAATCAATCCCTTTAAGATTGAGCAGGGTCATTATGGTCACGAGTGCGAAAATGAAGATCCAAGGTTCGACAGTGGGGAACATGGCGGTTAAATAGATTTTTGCCAACAACATGTTGATCATTGGCATAAACATATAATCAAGCAGTGACGACCAGCCCACCATAAAGCCGACATTCGGACTAAAGGTTTTCTGGGCGTAGGTGTAGGCTGATCCCGCGTAGGGATATTTACGCACTAAGTGGCCATAACTGAACGCGGTAAACAAAATTCCCGCCAGCGCGAATAGATAAGACGTAGCCACATGGCCAGAGGTAATCTCGGAAACAATACCAAAGGTGTCAAAAACAGCCATAGGCGTGAGATAGGCGAGCCCCATCACTACCACTTGCCATAAATTAAGGGTCTGCTTCAAACCCGGTTTGTGTTGACTCATGAGCACGCCCCCATTGCACAGGGGTGAACAGCTAACCATGCATCTGCAATTGGTTCTGGCATGTGACTCACCATCAGCACTTTAGGCTTAATGGCTAACTCAACAACTTGATTTACGACAATGACCGAAAATTCGGCGCACAACAGCCACATTGATTTGTCCTCATTAAAATAGGTTCAGTCGAACCTCATATCATTTCCGGATGTTTACCGGCCTCAATTGTTTTAAAACGCATACTCTCTAAATAAAAATAACCGAGATACTGAGTACCTCGGCCATTTTTTCGGCGCGCATTCTCCCCCAAAACCAATAAGAAGACAACCCAACAAGGGCACTTTGCTGGCTATCTGCGCGATGAGAGTTAACTTAACGGAATAAGCAGGGATAAGCTCAAGACAGGATAATTTTTCATTTGTATTAAATTTGTTATTGGAAATGAAGCAGATATAGATATAATCGTTCGGCAAAACTAAACAGGGGCCGTTTAATTTGCGAAGCGACTGCTTCATTTGTTTTATCGCATCAAAAGGAAGATGACATGCGTAAAATTACTTTAATCTCTCTGGCCATTGGCAGCTGTTTTCTCGCCGCCTGCGCCGCAAAACCACCTATTATCGCTCAAGAAAAAACCGTTGAAATCGATGGTATTAACTTAGTTTTTGGTGGCAGTTTTGATACAGAACGCAAAAATATTTCACTCTCAGTGAATGGCGACTCTGTTATGAAAGGCACTTTCCCTCCTTATACTCCGACTCAACATTTGAGCGGCAAATACAAGGATTTCAAGATTTCTAGCCAATGCTATTTCGGCTCAGTGCTCAGCAGCCAAGGTGGCGCATTTGGCGCGATTGCCGGCGTCATTCAAGCGACTAAGTCGAGCTCAGGCGATAAGTGCGATATGCTCGTGGATGGTAAAATTGTTGAAAGTCTCTACTTCTAAAGATTAATTCCAGAAGTACCTAAACTGCCCCTGTAAAGTACAAGACCTGTAAACACTCGCGAGATGCTCTGTCCCGCGAGTCCCATCAAAGCTGATTAGCTTCAGCCAACAATCTCGCTCTGCGCTTAATACCTAAGAAAGCTAAGCCGAAGAAAACCGCAAATAAGCCCCAGAGTTGTAGCCACTTGGGCATCACACTCGCCCAACTTGCGCCCATTTGATTGAGTTCTAACATGCCCATAATTGCGGGAACGGCAGGGATAAACTGCGAACCTAAAACCAGTGGTTCAGGAATGAGCGCTATCGGCCAGACAAAACCTGACACGAATAGAATTGGCATTGAAATCAACAGTAGCACTTGGGTCGGTAAATCGCGGCGGGTAAACAAGGTGCTCATGGCGACCCCAGCAGCGGCGGTAGCCAATAAAAAAGGTAACAACCATAACGCGACAACACCCAGACTTGCCTGAATGCTGACGTGATACCAGTGATAACAATAGCCGACGTAAAAACTAGTAAAGAAAAGATAAATCAACATGAAGGCGAGTATTCGCCCACATAAAAGTTGTATGGGCGAGGCCTGCTGCCAATAGCCTTTCTGGCGCCATTGCCCTGCCCCTAAAATACCTGTGCCTATGAGCAAGGTTTGATGCAAGATCAGCAAAAATAGTCCAGGTACTACATAGGGCGTATAACCTAGGCTTGGGTTAAAGGCGGGCACGCTATTGAGGTGAATTGAGTTGACACTCTGCTCAGCCTGTTTAGGATTTGTGCCTTGGGCCAACATGCCAATCAATTGCACTTGCTTGCCCGCGTCCATACCCGCGCTCACTAAGCCTTCGACAACCGCGGAGTAAATCAGGAAATAACTGGCATCGCCGCCATAACTTAACGTCACTCCCTTACCCAGCATTAAGTCACGGCGGAAACCTTCTGGGATCACCAGTAAGCCGTGGGCCTTGCGCGTCTCAATAAAACGCTTCGCCTCGGTAATCGAACCCACTTGGCCTATGACTTGGATTTTTGCACTAGCGTCAGCATGGCGGATCAACTGGCGGCTTAGGGAGGAATGATCTAAATCTACCACGATCAGTTGTTGCTCGGTCGGCACTTGGTTCAGATAAGGTAAAGGATATAAAATCGAATAAAACAGCACACCACCAAACAAGGTCACTGCGATCGCTTTATCGCTAATAATGGCCTTAAGTTCAGTTAATATCAGTCGCCACATATTCATCCTATTGCTCCTTCGCAGGTAAGGCTGCGTCCGAGTCATATGCAGTCACGATAGTATTGGCGGTGATCGTGATGGGCAGTAATTTACGCGATAGAAAATATATCAAAGGCAGCAAACAGATAAAGCCCCAATAACCGCTGAGCTGGCTCGCCACATTAGGCCAATCGGCGCCATAACTGACGACACTCACATGGGACTCAATATAATGGCTCGATGGCATGATAAGTCGCCACCACTGGGCTAATTGCGGCATTTCGTGAGTCGGAAAAGTAATGCCCATAAAAGCAAACGCTGGCGCAAATAAAGCGGTACAAAAGCTGATGACCCGCGCACTGTCACGCATCACTACAAATATTAATAACACTAAGCTCCAGACTGCCAATAACATAACTAATTGCGCGAGCAATAATAGGGCTAAACTCCCCGCCATCGGCAGAGCAAGATACAAATACAGCCAAGCTAAAATAAAGCCGCCCTGCAGCATCAATATCGGCGTAAACAACACTAATTTCGCCAGCACCTTAGGCCAAAAATGCTCGGTTAAGGTATTCGATATACCATTGATCTGAGTCGTGGGCGCTAAATGCAGCTCTCGATTTAAGCTGTTGGCCATGACCAACATAGATAATAACTGCCACAGCGCAACGAGCACTGGCGGCACTAAGAAGCCTATGTAGTTGTTATTTCGGTTAAACAGCGCCGTTGTTTGGCTTTTGACTGGGCTTAAATTGACTGCCACTTGGGATTTAGGTGTACCGTTGGCGAGCTGTTTTAAACCCGCGACGTGCAATAAACCGTCACCCAGACTCAACTGAATTTGGCTTGAGAGTAACTTACCCACCAGCAAAAATTGACTGTTGTAGCGCACATCTATGGTGGGCTTGTGGCCAGTGAGCAAATCTTTTTTCATATCATAGGGAAAGACCACGATAGCGTAGACTTTCGCCTGCTGCATCGCCGACACAGCCGCGGCTAAATCGGTGAAGTTTTGTGGCTCTGTCACAGGATTAGCCTTCAGCTGACGGGTCAGCATACGGCTCAACTGACTGTGGTCTTGATCGACAATCGCCACCGGCAGTTGCCTTGGTAAGCCTGCACTGAATAGCCACCACAGGCAGAAAATCCCGATCAGCGGAATATAACTGATCAGCGCCAACTGCCAAGGATCGCGCCACAGGGCACTGAGCTCACGGCGAACTAACGCGATGAGCAAGGCCATAAAGCTTCTGCTCGATGGCTGTGATTCATCCTTAGTCTTGTCGACCGTATTGGCGTTGGGCGTGCGTTCAGTCACGGCTGTTACTCACTGCGCAGCAACACAGACATACCGACACGCAGATCGGCAATCGGCTGGCTTGGACGCAATTCCACTTCGAAGGTGCGCATATCAAAATCGTGGCCGCTCTCGGTCGAGCGCCATGTCGCAAAATCCCCCATCACGCTGATATGGGACACAGTAAAGTCCACATCTTGCCCGAGCGCAGGAATATTCAGCTGAACTTTTTGGCCTTGCTTGAAGCGCTTAAGTTGATCTTCGCGCACTTGGAACACGGCCCATGAATCCTGCATGTCAATCAGGCTCACAATCGGAAAACCGCTAGGCGCTAATTCACCCGCCTGCAATAGCACGTCGCTGATTTCACCCGATTTAGGCGCGCGCATTTGGCTATCTTGCATAATGGCGTTGACTTCTTTTACCGCACCTTCGGCCATACGGGCGTTACCGGCGGCAGCGGCTTTGGTTTCGACCCGCGCGCCTTCCTGCGCCATTTGATACATGGCTAACGCCGCTTGCTCTGTGTATTTCGCCGCTTGCCATTGGGTAAAGGCTTCATCGCGTTTTTGTCTCGCGGCCACTCCTTCATTGAAGAGGTTTTCAACGCGGATATAAGTGGTTTTAGCCAGCGTTGCCGCTGCCTGTGCCTTGAGCCATTGCTCTTTGGCCGCCATCACTTCTTGGCTACGGGCGCCGTTGTTGGCTTCAAGCTGCATCGCTTTAGCGGCATCACGGCCACCTTCGGCCTGCATCAACTTAGCATCTAACTCAGGGCTGTGGATGGCGAACAACAAATCCCCTTCGGCCACACTGTCACCACGGCGCACCAGCACTTGCTCAACACGGCCTGGCACCTTAGAGGAGACATTGTATTCGCGGGCTTCAATCTGGCCCTGCAACAGGCTCGGCTGCGGACTGTACGCCAGCTTGAGGCCATAGGCCAAGATAAGGCCTAATGCGACCAACGCCACAAGGGCAAGTATTCTGTTAGCGCGCATTGTTTGTCTCCTGCACTTGGGTAGGGGCTGTGGTTTGAGCTGAGTTTCGAACTATGGTACGACCGATAAATTCATCTAATTGACCACTGATGGCCATTAATCTGGCATAGGCTTGCACATAACGATAACGGGCGGCCAGTTGCTGAGTCTTGACTGCGCTGAGTTTCAGCTCGGCATCGACTCTGTCGATAGAAGTTGAAAGCCCTTGATTAAAGGCGATTTCCCGCAGGCGCAGGTTTTCGCTGGCGAGTTCGAGTGAGGTATCCAGCGCCTTCACTTCTTCTTCGGCCTGTAATAATTGGCGATAACTTTGATCCAGTAACAGACTCAAGTCTTGCCGTGTTTGCGCCTTGGTATAACGGGCCTGCAAGAGTGCACTCTTGGCGGCTTCGACCTTACCACTGCGACCATCGCGGCTTAGAATAGGCACTTTCACACCGACGCCGACCATCCAATCGGGCTCTACCTGAGAAAACAGGCTGTCATCTTCGTAAAGTGTATAATTACCAAAAAGGAAAACCGTGGGGTGATACTTACCCTGTTCTAATGAAACCAAGCCATTGGCCTGCGCTTCCTTGGCTTCGAGCAATTTAAGCGCTGGATGTTGGCTCAGCGTCACTTGGGTGAGCTGACCTAAAGACGGCGCATGCGGCAAGACAAATAGAGGTGACTCAGTACCAACATCGCTTTGCTGCAACATGCGCGACAGGGCGATAACTGCCATTTCGTGCTGACGGCGAGCGCTGCCTAAATTGACTTTGGCATTATCTAACGCGACCTGCGCATTGAGGCGCTCAACCTTAGCGATTTGCCCTTCTCGCTCTAACGCGAGCGCATGGTCAACATGCTTAGTTAAAGAGCCAACAAGATCGGTTTGGGTATTCACCAGCGCCAGCGTGACATCAACGGCATAGTATCTGTCGACCAATAGGGTAAATAAATCCCGGGTGGCGAGCTGTAACTCTTGTTGCTTCTCGGCCACCATAGCCGCGTGTATACCTTGGGCTGCGGTGATCTGCCCGCCCGTATAAATCGGCCACATGGCTTGTAAGCTCGCGCGGAAGATATCTTGCTCGGTAAAAGGCGTGACAAACATTGACCCCGGAATGCTCGCCAGAGCACCGCCAAGGGCGGGTGGTAACGTCGCGGGATCAAGGGAGGCTAAGGGATTGAGATCCCGAAGATCCAGTTCAATCGGTTTTTCGAGGTGGGTATAACTGCCATTAAGGCTCAAGGAGGGCAGATTTAAGCTCTCGCCCGCCTCTTCTTCACCTTTAGCGCGATTCACTTCCTGGGATTGCGCTTGCAACTTGTCGCTCACCTTGAGCACTTGTTGCCAAGCGTCGGTGAAGCTCGTGGGCTGGGCATAACCAGCCAAAGGCAATAAACAAGGCAAGGGCAGTAAACACAGCCAAGCCACACGTGATAGTTTCATTAACACCTCTAGAGTAGTTACTCTAATTTCCTTTGCGAATGATAACATCCATCATGCTAAGCGGCTAGAAGGACGACCACAGAGGATCGGACCTAGCACTCTGCGACCGAGCGACTAAGGCGATTTATCTCAGTTTTGCTCCTTGGCGCTCAACATGCTCATGCGCTTAAGCATGAACATACATTTCAATATGAGCCTAAAGCCGAACAAAGCCTTGCCAGTTACCACGCTTATCGCCATCGCGCATCTACAAGCTCAACGAATACTAAGCCGTACCACCCACTGTTAAGCGATCTAACTTCAAGGTGGGTTGGCCTACGCCTACGGGGACACTTTGACCGTCTTTACCGCAAACGCCAACACCTTGATCTAAAGCCATATCGTTACCGACCATAGAAATCTGGCTCATAGCCTCAGGGCCGTTACCGATTAAAGTGGCGCCTTTAATGGCTTGTGTGACTTCACCATTCTCAATCAAATAGGCCTCGGATGCGGAGAACACAAATTTACCCGAAGTGATATCCACTTGGCCACCGCCAAAGTTCGGGGCGTAAATGCCCTTCTTCACTGACTTGATGATCTCGCTTGGATCCGACTCACCCGCCGTCATATAGGTGTTAGTCATACGTGGCATAGGTAAATGCGCGTAAGATTCGCGACGACCATTACCCGTTGGCGCAACGCCCATCAAACGAGCATTGAGTTTGTCTTGGATGTAACCCTTTAAAATACCGTCTTCAATCAGTACGGTTCTTTGGGTCGGCACACCTTCATCGTCGATGCTGAGTGAACCGCGACGATTAGGCAAGGTGCCATCATCGACCACAGTCACTAACTTAGAGGCGACTAACTGACCCATCTTACCGCTGAAAGCACTGCTGCCCTTACGGTTAAAGTCGCCCTCTAAACCATGTCCAACCGCTTCGTGGAGCAATACACCCGGCCAGCCATTACCTAACACCACTGGCATTTCGCCCGCTGGCGCATCGATAGCGTTAAGGTTGACCTGTGCTTGACGCACGGCTTCACGGGCAAAGGCGAAGCACATAGGTAAACCAGTGTCATCGCTTGCCATTAATACGCCGTAGTCATGACGACCACCGCCACCGGCGCCGCCACGTTCACGTTTACCGTTTTCTTCTAAGATCACGCTACAGTTAAAGCGCACTAAAGGGCGAATATCTGCCGCTAAAGTGCCATCGCTAGCAGCGATAAGGATTTCTTCGTGCACGCCCGCAAGACTAACAACGACTTGAATAATGCGGCTATCTAAACTGCGAATAAAGGCATCGGCTTCTTTCAGCAGATTGATTTTTTTGACTTCTTCCATCGCCGCAATCGGATCTAAGCTGTCGTATAATGCCAAGGCTTTTTGACGTTTAAAGGCTTGAACCTGAGTTTGCTCACCGGCACTGGCAATGCCGCGTGCGGCATGAGCGGCAGCGCTTAGGGCTGCTGGCGTAATATCATCGGCATAGGCGAAACCGGTTTTCTCACCGCTGATAGCACGCACGCCCACACCGCGTTCAATATGGAAACTACCGTCTTTAATGATGCCGTCTTCCAGCACCCAAGACTCGTGGCGACTACCTTGAAAATAGAGATCGGAATAATCGATTTTGTGCTGATGTATGGTGTTTAGATAGGTTTGTAGACCCTCTAACGCTAACCCATTCTTCAATAAACTTTGCTCTACTTGTGCTAAAAATGGCATCTATGCTCTCTTTGACCCCAAGGGATCTTGATATTCTGAGTGTAAATTCGCTGTACTAATTCTGTACGTAAATCGCTGTCTAATTCGGTATTGCCGCTCGCCAGTGCGGGCGGTTATTTCAAGCTTGGCTCAAGGAAACGATTATGCTGCATCACGGGCATTTTACGGCGAATACTGTGCAGTTCGGTTAAATCGACCTCAACCTGCACCCAACCCGTACCCGTTTTACGTTCAGCCAAAATGTTGCCCCAAGGACCGACTATCATGCTCTGCCCCCAAGTTTCACGACTGCCTTCGTTATGCTGTCCCCACTGAGCGGCGGCGAGAATAACGCATTGGGTTTCAATGGCTCTGGCCTGTAGCAATACTTGCCAATGGGCTTCACCGGTCACTTTGGTAAAAGCCGACGGCAAGGTAATGATCTCGGCACCCGCAAGACGCATCGCCCTAAATAAGTCGGGAAAGCGTAAATCATAACAGATGGCTAGACCAATTTTGCCAAAAGGTGTATCGATAACGCTAATGTGATCACCGGGGCAGAAGGTTTCGCTCTCACGATATTGTTTTGTACCATCGGCAACATCCACATCAAAGAGATGCAGCTTATCGTAATACCCTAAAGTATCACCTTTATCATCAAACAGATAACTGCGGCTATACACGCGGCCATCCTCAGCCAACGCCGGAATAGTGCCAGCCACCATAAAGACCTGATATTTGGCTGCCAATGCACTTAACGCCGACTTGAGCGGACTCTGATGAGCATCACCCGCATAGGCGAGTTGCTGACTTTCGTGGCCACCAAACAGTAAACTGCATTCGGGCAACACGACTAAATGGGACACATCGGCATCCCGTTTGAGTTCGTTAAGCTGCGATTCGATAAACAGCAGATTGGCGCTGACGTCGCGACTGCTCTGACATTGCAACAGGCTGATGTGCATTGTTATCTCCCTGAATTTGCTTAATCGGTTCTACTGCTGGCTGATTCTCTGGTGTGGCAGGCGTGTTCGGCGCTTCAGGCGAAGGCGTCGCTTGAGGTTGCACTAACTTTAAATCGGGCGCTTTCATTTGATCTGTGGCTGGCTTTGGCTCTTCTGACTTTGATTCTTCAGTTCTGGCCTCTTCAGGCTTAACGTCTTTTGGCTCAAGCGCTTCTGATTGTGCTTCTTGAAGTTGTGGCTCAGATTTCGTCTCTACCGGCTGAGTGATATCGGTATTATGACTTGCGGCTTCGGTCGGCGCCGCTGGGCGCTCAACTCCAACAACAGGTAAAATGGCCTCAGGAATTTCAATTTCTTTACTCTTACGCTCCAGCTCTTCAACCACAGGTTCAGCCATAGTGCCGGTCACCCGAAAACGAATTTCTGAAATCACCTCAATCACAGGCTCAAGCACTTTTGTCAGCGCAAATGCGCCCAGACCGAGCGTCCACGCACTGGTACTGAGCAATACCACAGTCGGCACACTCGAGGCTAATTGCGGCACAAAGCGGATATCGTAATTCAAACTTTCAGTGGTGAGATCCGTATAGCCACGGACCTTCATATTGCCCGCAATCGCATCCATTTCGGTATCAGTGGTTTTCACTACACCGTTATCAATTTGCAGATTGCCATTGAAGGAGTTGAAATACATGCCCTGACCGAAGACATCGGTGAAATCCAGCGACAGTTTGCGTACCAAAGAATCTAAGCTGAACAAGGAAAAAATGCGCGCGCCCTTATCACTCACCTGAGATAAATGCCCTTTGCCTAAGTCGAACTTCACCTTGCCATTTAAGGTTTCGAGGGAGAAAGCATAAGGCGCACCTTGCCAAGACAAATCCGCGTTAACCTTTAATGGCGCTTCATTGACGCCGGGATCTATGCCCAATTGGGCCGAGAGGTAATTAAACTGAGTGGCGTTCAATTCGACACTCAAATCAGTTTTATTCTGCCCTGCCTGTTGTTGCCAAATACCACTGCCCTGCAAGGTCACATTGGGCGTAGTCAACGACAGGGTTTGGATTTTATAGCCTGCCGCTTGTGGGCCCGCCTGCAAGACTAGCTTGCCAAAAGGCTTATCGAAGAAACGAAAATCTTCCACATTCACGGCCACGGGTGGCAGGTTAGTGAGCACTTGATCACTGGCAAAATCGGCATCGGTATCCGACTTAACCTCGGGTGAAAAATAGAATTTGCTCGCCACAACTTTGAGGCCTTGGGTTCGCCAGTTGGAATAGAAATCGACCCAGCCGTCAAATTCGTTGGCAACGGTATTAAAACGCCAGCCCGTTTCATTGGGTTTCGCATTGAGCCTAAGCTCGGTCAGCTGTTGTCCTAAAAGGTCGAGGCGGCCAATATGGGAATCGATACTCGCCACCGCAGGGAATAAACTGTCATGGGCGATATCGTCGACGAGGATGCCGGTTTTAGGTAATTTCTCTTGGCCAACAAAGGCATTAATCACAGGTAACCAGTCGGCTAGTTTCGCCTTACCAAGGTCAATTTGAATATGACCTTTCTCAGTATTTCGGGCTTCATCCTCATCGAATAAACGCCCCAATAACAAATCAAAATAACTGAAATTAGCACCTTTTTCAGCATCAAACCCACCGATAAACTCGGCATGACTCGCCAGTTTGACATCTAAGGTCGCATCATTTTGATCGCCAATAAACTCAGCGACTAAAGGCCGCGGCTCATCTTCGGGTTTGGCAAAATATCCCGGGAATGACAGTTGAGTGCCAACCATATCCGAAGTTACTTTGGCTTGAATTTGATAACCTTTTTCAGTAAACAGCATAGTCATAGCGCCGTCCCAACTGATTTTACCCTGATAGAAATCACTCAAAGGATTATGCAATGCTTCGGGGAGACGATTCAGATCCCAACGACTTTTGAGTGAAAGATTAAGGCTAAAATCTTTGCCTTTAGGCTGAGTATCAAAGGTTAAGTTGAGCGGCTGTTCGAACAAACGCGCTTTAATCCCTTTACCTGTCACCACCTCATTTGCAAAGTCGACGATACCCGTTACGCCATTGAGCTGCAGTCCGGGCTGGGCAATATACACAGGCGTGTTATCAAAACTAATTTGACCACGAATATCTTCTGCGCCTCCGTCATACAGCGGAATACTGATATCCAAATTGCCAGTCACAGCGCCTTGTACTTGCACGACATCTAAGGTTTTACCCACTGACCCCGCCAAAGGTGAAGCTTGTAATACTTTAGTTGCCGCACTGCCTTGGGTGGCAAGTTCAGCTTCAATCCTCAGCAGCGTGTGCTCGCCAATCGCGGGAATAAATACATGGGCACCCGTGGCATCCACGTTCATTAGCTTGCCTTGGTTGAGCCAAAGATCCATACGAGCATTTTCAAACAAAGCATTAAGGGATAAGTCTGTGACCGCAGGCCAATCGGGTTGAAACTGGAATTGGGCATCCGTTAAAGTAAATGCCGCTTGAAACACGCCGCTATTGTCATCGAAGGGGAAACCGTTTAACGGACCACGCCAAACGACCTGTGTATCTTGAGTCTGACCCGCTTTAAGTCCTGTATCCAAATATTCAGCCAGCGATTCGCCCATCGCCTTATTGGGGAAATACTTGTCGGCATTGGCGACATTATTGATATGAACATTAGCGGCCAGCGCCATATGCGCCGCAGCACTGAAATCCAATTTAAGCGCAGCATCTAAGCCTATGTCATCGTTCTCAAGCTGCAACTGCGGCACGTTTAAACTCAACTCTGCAGTATTGAACTGACCATCAATTGCCGCACCGTTAAAGACGAGTGGCGCCGAAAATTCATCCCCAAAATCCACGCTATAAACTTGTGCTGGCAAAGAGAAAGACAGCGTCTTGTCTTGCCAATGTAAGTTCAGATCCAAAGGATGGGTATTGGGGATACCGTCGACCTTCTGCCAATGTAACTGTTTCACCTCAGAAGTAGCGAGCAAAGGCTGATCGGCCTTTTGATACAGTCGAATGGGCCCAATACTGGCTTCAGGCGATAAAGCATGCCATTGATGCAATACGGCTTTATCGACTCCGGGAAATAGCGGTAACAGGGGTAACAGGTTTTGAGTGTTAACTTGATTCACATAGGCAAAGAATTCGTCATGTTGACGCTTAGCCGCCAGCGTTAACTGCGGCCAATGCTCACCGTTAGTGACAAAGTCGAGCCCTGAGCTCTGTACTTCCCAGCCAGAGTCCTTTGGCTGCCAAACGATATCACCCGCTTGGATTTCAAATCGTTGTGGCACTTCCTTTAAGGTCCATTGCAACCAGCTCGGCTCAAAATGCACCATGGCAGAACTGATGCTGCGATCGGCAAACGTAAGCCAAGCCTTAAGATTAACGACCCCTTCTAAGGGTAATTTTTTGCTCGCATCATAGGGATTAGGCTGACGCGATGCCCACTCACCTAAGTCTAATGAGTTAGCCGCCAGATAAATCTGCCCCGTTAAGCTGTCGGGATTCGCGCCATCGCCATTGAGATCTAACTGTAATCCCAGAGATTCATGCTCAGAGGCATTATCATCAAGATACAGTTCCCCTGCACCGCGGTGACGCTCGCCATTATTGCGCCAATTTAGCTGGCGAATATGGATCGGGCGAAACTCTTGGCGCAAGCTGAGCAGTTGCACTGTGGCATGGGTTAACGAAAATCTGTCGAGTTGCTTGAGCAATAATGCATAGAGCCAATCAATTTGCGGCGCTTTATTGGTTGCGGCGGGATTATTTTCGGTCAGCTTGTCCATGTTTAACGCGATATGGACACCATCAAAATTGACATCTTCGATACGCGGCGTGAAGGTCAGCAGCGATTGCCAAAAATCTAACTTCACTTGCACATTCTTAATAATCAGAGTGACGGGCAGTTGTTCCTGCGGCGGGATAACTAGATTATCTATGTTAATTGCCGGACCAAACGCTTGCCAGTGGGCGGATAATTCCCCCACTTGCACATCAACCTTATATTCGTTTTTTACGTAATCAACCAGTTGCTGGCGCACCCCATCAACCTGCGGCAATAAGCCACGGATCAAACTCACTGCAAGCGCAAATAGCACTAAGATTAGCGCGATAAATTGCCAACAAAAACGACTTAGTTTTTTTGCAGTAAAAGGTGCCGCCACTACATCATCACCACATCGTATTTGTGCTGTGAGTACATAGGCTCATTTTGCAAACGGATACGCTTACCTATGTAAACCTCAAGTTCAGCAATCAGATGATTTTCATCGGTATGCAAGCTTTGATACACGGCTGGCGAACAGTACAACAGGAACTCATCTGCATCATAAGCACGGTTTAAGCGGATGATTTCGCGAAACACTTCATAGGAAACGGTCTCAACCGTCTTCATGCTGCCCGTGCCATGGCAGGCGGGGCATTCGCCGCAAACCACGTGCTCTAAGCTCTCACGAGTTCGTTTACGGGTCATTTCAACTAAACCTAAGCCAGAGAAACCACTTACATTGGTTTTCACTCTGTCTTTAGACAAAGCACTGGTTAAGCTGCTGAGCACCCGAGCCTTATGATCCGCCGTCATCATGTCGATAAAATCGATAATAATGATGCCGCCGAGATTACGCAGACGTAACTGCCTCGCTATCGCTTGGGTCGCTTCGAGATTGGTATTAAAAATGGTTTCTTCAAGATTTCTGTGTCCGACAAAGGCGCCGGTATTGATATCCACAGTCGTCATGGCTTCGGTCTGATCGATAATCAAATAGCCGCCAGACTTGAGCTCAACCTTACGACCAAGCGCGCGTTGAATTTCGTTTTCTACATCGTAGAGATCGAAAATTGGCGCAGGCCCTGAATAATGCTCAATCTTCTCGGCAATCTCAGGCATAAACTCTTGGGCAAAGGACTGCAACTCGGCAAAAGTGCGGCGAGAATCGACCTGAATACGGTCAAGCTCAGTGCCGACAAAGTCACGCACAATCCGCACAGGTAAGGCTAAATCTTGATATAAGAGCGACACGCCACTGCGCTTACGTCGCTCACTGACCTTTGACCAGACACGCCTTAAAAACGCCGCATCTTGGGATAATTCGTCTTCACCCACGCCTTCAGCGGCGGTGCGGATAATAAAACCACCGTCATCATCGACATAGGGCAAAGTGATTTGTTTAAGGCGACTGCGTTCTTCTTCAAGCTCGATACGCTGGGAAACGCCAACGTGGCTAGAGCCAGGCATAAAGACTAAATAACGGGAAGGCAGCGTGATATCGGTAGTCAGGCGTGCGCCCTTAGTGCCCAGCGGATCTTTAACCACTTGCACCATAATGTCTTGTCCTTGACGGACTAATTCGGCGATATCACGGACAACGAAATGACCTTTCTCAACATCGGCAACGCATTCAGTGTGCGGCACTATGTCGGACGCATGTAGAAAAGCGGCTTTATCTAAGCCAATATCGACAAAGGCGGCTTGCATACCGGGCAATACACGGCTGATTTTACCTTTGTAAATATTGCCAACTAAACCCCGTTTCATGCGGCGTTCAATGTGTACTTCTTGCAGCACGCCATGCTCAACTAAGGCTACGCGCGCCTCAGAGGGGGTTACGTTGATCAGTAATTCTGAACCCATCTTGCGCTGTATTTTATTTGGATTTAAGCGACTGGTATTCACGACTCACCCCATTCGGGAAACTAGATTAATTAATCGAAGTTACAAACTAGAAGTTACCCACTATCTAAGCATGAAAACCGAATAAAGGAACAAGGCTAAGGGTAACTTCATGGAGATACTCGATTAAGAGCCTAAAACCTCCACAAGGTTCATTCTAACCTCAAGCCGCAATACCAGTAACAAGGCGTTAAATCAGCCCAACCTCGGCTAACAACTCACGTGTTTCAACCAAAGGTAAACCCACGACGCCAGAATAACTGCCTTCAATCGCAGCCACAAAGCAACCGCCAAGTCCTTGGATACCGTAACTACCGGCTTTATCCATTGGCTCTTGTGAAGCGACATAAGCGTCAATATCGGCGGCCGATAAAGCGCAAAAACGCACTTGTGTTTCGACTAAGCGCACTGAGGTTTTGAAGCTTAAATCTGCATCCGCTTGGTAAGTCAGCACCACAGCGGTCATCACTGTATGCGTTCGGCCAGATAATTCACTGAGCGTACGCTTAGCATCGGCCACATCCAGCGGTTTGCCTAATATTTGGTTTTCAAGCACAACGATAGTATCAGAACCTAATACAGCAGGCTGTGACATATCTGCGCATAATGCCAGTCCAGCATGGGCTTTTTCGACGGCTAAACGGCGTACATAATCCCTTGGCGCTTCACCTTGCTGCACGGTTTCATCAATATCCGGCGCCACTTGCGTGAAACAAAACTCAGGACGACCGAGTCCAATGTGAGCCAATAATTCTTTGCGACGTGGCGAAGTTGAAGCTAAAACTAAATCCACAGTTAGCGAACCTTATAATGACGTCGAACCCGACGTAGAATCCAAAATATCCAAGGCCAGATCACGAGTCCCGAAATCGCAGGCAAGAATAGATCGGTATCGAACACCGCCTCTTGCATGACAAACTCGACCCAGTAAATCACTAAGTGATACATACAAATGAGCAGCATGATCACCAACGACTGTTGCCACTTAGGGAAATTTCGCAATCGCTGGCAATGCAAGATGGCGACATAAATCACCAAAGACATCGCTAAAGAGCGCACGCCTAAGGTAGCGCCCAATAAAATATCTAACACTAGGCCTAACATCCAAGCGGTTAAGATGTTGTATCTATGGGGTAATGCGATAGACCAGTAGAGCACAATCATCAACAACCAGTCGGGACGCCAAGCATCGACCGCACTCGGTAAAGGCATGATCTGGCTGATCACGCCGATAAATAATGTCACCCAAACAATAAAGCGCCCATTGGCAGCTTGAAAGCTCATCGATGCACCTCTGTCGCTGGAGAAGTGGTTTCCGTTGCAGGTTTGGCCACAGTGGCTGCGGGTGTCGTCTCTGCAGATGTGCCTTCAGCAGGGCTTGCACTGCCGATTTTTGATGCCTCTTCGCTAAGCGATTGATCCGCAGCAGGAGCTGTGGGCTGATTTGGCAAGGTCACACCTGAATCGGGAGACGGCCAAATCAACAACACATAACGAATACGATCTAAAGCGGCTAACGGTTGGGCCGTGACTCGAGCATAGCTTTGGCCGTCTTCAGTCAAGACTTCCAATACCCGAGCGACGGGATAACCTTCGGGGAAGCGATTGCCTAAGCCTGAAGTCACCAATAAATCGCCGACACGAATGTCTGTACTCTTGGCCACATGGCGCAGTTCTATCTCATCAAGCTCACCCGTACCATTGGCGACCAGGCGCACATCATTACGGGTAATACGCACAGGTAAACCGTGTGATACGTCGGAGAGCAATAGCACCCTGCTGGTCATTTCACTGACCTGCACCACTTGGCCGACAACACCTTGCGCATCCACCACTGGCTGACCGACAAATACACCGCTACGAGAACCGTGATTCAACACCACGTAGTGATGGAAAGGATCGCTGGCGACCTCTAGCACTTCGGCCACCATCTTGCGCGAATCCAGATAGGCGGGTGAGCCTAACAATGCCCGCAAACGCTCATTTTCTTGGCGTAAATGTTCGAAACGCTGTAAGCGTTCACTCATTAGCAGTTGCTGTCTGAGCAGTTCTTTATTCTGCAGTGCTAACATATTACGGGTGGCAAAACTTTCAGATGACCAGTCAAGCGCCGCACCGGGCATACTGGCTAAATACTGTAATGGACTAAAGACAGAGGAGAGGTTTTGCCGAACAGGATCGAGGCGATGATTAGCCACAAGCAAGGCCACCGACAAAATAATTGCCAGTGTCAGACGGAATTGGTTTGAAATACCACGAACAAAAATTGGCTTCATAGGAAAGCTAAGGCGGTGATTAACCGCCCTATACCGAAGTTAAATTAGGTTTCTTCGGAGAACAGATCGCCGCCGTGCATATCAATCATTTCGAGGGCTTTACCACCGCCGCGTGCTACGCAGGTCAATGGATCGTCCGCCACCATGACCGGAATTCCGGTTTCTTGCATTAATAAACGGTCTAAATCACGCAACAACGCACCACCGCCGGTTAACACCATACCGCGCTCAGAAATATCTGAAGCTAATTCTGGTGGAGATTGCTCTAACGCCACCATCACAGCACTTACGATACCTGATAATGGCTCTTGTAAGGCTTCTAAAATTTCGTTGCTATTCAGTGTAAAGCTACGAGGTACACCTTCCGCCAAGTTACGGCCGCGGACTTCAATTTCTAGCACTTCATCGCCAGGATAAGCGGTACCGATAGTGTGCTTGATACGCTCGGCCGTGGCTTCACCAATCAAACTACCGTAGTTACGGCGAACATAATTGATAATGGCATCATCAAACTTATCACCACCGATACGCACAGAAGACGAATACACTACGCCATTTAGCGAGATAATCGCGACCTCAGTGGTACCGCCACCGATGTCCACCACCATAGAACCTGTCGCTTCAGATACAGGTAAACCCGCACCAATAGCTGCAGCCATAGGTTCTTCAATTAAATACACTTCGCGAGCACCAGCACCCATGGCTGATTCACGGATCGCACGGCGTTCAACTTGAGTAGCACCTACCGGCACACACACTAGAACCCGTGGACTTGGACGAAAAAAACTATTGTTGTGCACTTGTTTGATAAAGTGCTGCAGCATTTTCTCAGTCACATAAAAGTCTGCAATTACACCGTCCTTCATTGGGCGGATAGCTTGGATATTGCCAGGCGTTCTACCTAGCATTTGTTTAGCTTCTGTGCCAACCGCGGCAACAGATTTCTGACCGGAGCCACTACGCTCACCACGTATAGCAACAACAGAAGGCTCATTGAGGACTATGCCTTCGCCACGAACATAAATTAATGTGTTAGCTGTACCCAAATCGATCGATAGATCATTAGAAAAAATGCCGCGTAGCTTCTTAAACATGTAACTAGCCTGTATTCTGTGGAGTCAGAAGAAAAGAAAAATCAGCTAACTTTATCAATGCCACCCTGATTCCACAAGACCGTTGAGGTTAACAATCGCTAATGGAGTGATTTTTTTTCAAATCGTCCTCTAAAAAACAGTATTTAAGCGGAAAATACTGTTTATTGACGAAAATATCGACAACTTAAAACGAAGAAACATACAAATAAGCAACAAATGTCAAACTCAGAAATTGCATTTAAAATCTGTCACTAGGGTTTTCATCAACCTTCAATAAATGAAACTGATGCGCATTTCATACGAAAGGCTCAGTTTAATTCAATAGCTGAAATCACTCAGATTAGTTTACCTCACGCCAATAGATGATTTTGTCATGGCCACGATAACGGCCAAAATACGCGCTCGCCCGCGGTTCTGTGAGAATGCTTGGTGATACGCCATTCCAATTCCAGTACCATTCTAGCCATGGCGGCACATCCAAGGGCGCCGTCACTTGACCGCGGTATGGCGCACCACTTGAGGTGACCGCTTGCCAGAGCAACTCAAATTGGCCAGCTTGGAATGTAGCAGTCCCGCCAGAACGTACAACACTTTGCCCCGCCACTAAGTCGGGATCAAAGTTGTAGCCAAGGCCAGCATTGTCCACCTGCGAACCCAAACCATACACAGCCGTTGTGCAGCTATCGTTGGTATTCAGTACCCAACGACTGCCATCCCAATATTCGGCCCGAGTCGGCATACGCAGTATTTCTGTCTCAGGACCATAGGTGTTATCCATCACCACACGGCCATGACGCAAGATTTGAGTGCTGATTTTCTTAGCACTACAGTTAGTGCAATTGCCCGTCGTTGCAGCATCCATATCGGGTGAGGCGACATAGCTATATACCCCATTGGGCCGAGGATCGTTATCCATCAATTGCACGCCAATATCAAGCAGCTCGAAAGGACCATCTTGATACAAGTTCGTCGCCACATTTGGGGTCACCCGACTAAAGTTAGCTAGGTAAGAAGCATCGACCATCGCCACGCCTTGATCCCAACTATCAGTCTTTATAGGTAAGGCACTTAAGCGACTCTGTAAATCGACACCATTATTGTTGTTTTCTCCCACTAATTTGGCAGTAGCCAGGGAGAATGGCGGGAAATAGTTTTTCGTTATATCCCCCGCGACATTTAAAGCACTGAGCTTCATCGACATAGGAAACAGCTGATCCATATAGTTAAAGCCGCCACAGGCAGGTATGACAGATATGTCACTGACTAAAAATCTGTCAGGCACAAAACGGCCGATATTGGCACTCTTTGCCAGGGGTAATGAGTAAAAACTCGATCCCAAGTAACTCGCTGGAGGTGCGGCGCTAAATGTAAACACCCCGACTTCACTGATGCTTTGGACAATTGTATTAAGATTATTTGTCGCAGCCACTTGATCGTAACTGGCAATACCTACTCCCCCCTGAACACCAGAGCTTGGCGCCACCAATTGACTCGACAATACAATACTGGATTGAACGTAATTAGGCGTACTTGGGTTATCGCAATAATTACTGTCGTTATCTGCAACCCAGGCTTTAGCAGCAATCTGCAAATTAAAACTCTCACCGGCTTTTTTATACACAGCGCAGCTAACGTCTCCCGCAGGGCACAAAGCACCGCTGTCTTTGGGCGTAACACACAGACCAACTGGAAAACTGACGAAGGGATCGCTACCTATCATCACCAGCCCTTCATCGGGAGTGCCTGCGACACCAGTATATTTGGCGTTTAGCCCAACTTTACCAGCGTCGCTATAATTAACCGCTATTGTTGCTTTACCGCTGGCATCAAAGGATAAATTCAGGGGAGAAGGTGACGAACTCGAACCGCTGATAGGCGTTGAGTTAACGCTAACGGCTGTTGGGGTAAACATAGATGCAGCGACAGGCGAAATATATTGACTCCATAAATCGACCCTTTTTGTTTGACCAGCAAACGTCGGCACGCACTCTAGGTTGTCGTTTGACTTCCTGACCGCAGAAATAGTCGCATTTTGGGCTTTATTGGCCAATTTATCTGGCATATCAATTAAAAAGCCGCTATCTGCAAATGACAGCGTACAAGCCGCGGTTGATAACGCGCCAGCGCCACTGCGGCACAAGGTATTACTACCAGGGACGGTGGCAGGATTTGAACTCGATACTCCGATTGTGACTGGGGTGGTGACATTATGACGTAAGTCAACAGAGGCGATTCCGTTGATGAAACCGACATTACTAACACTACTGCCATTTTGGTACCAACCGCCATTACTAGCAGGATTCAGTGACAATTGCGCACTAACTGGATCAGTAAACAGGGTACAAGGAATATTTCCATCAGCACACGCTCTGATCTGCATAGGCTCTGCCTTACAGGTGAGCGGTGATGATGAGTAATCAAATTCAAAATGATGTACTTGTAAGCCAATCGGTTTGGATTTTATTGCACAAACTTTAAAATTATCGATTTCGTGGTTGTTATTGGCGCCACCAGTAGAACCCGTAAATGACAGATAAAAATCGGCAGGAACAGAATCTTGACCTGATATCGCTCTCGCATTAAATCGAGGGACAAGTACCTGATATCCATTACCATCACGCACATCTCTGTCTAGCGATACCCAAGCTTGACCTGTGATAGTTGAATCAACTTTAATCCGATATTTATGATTGGGTGCTGCGGTTGACGTACTACGAACATCAATTCTAGGATTCAAATTCGCCGCGGTACCAGCCAAATACTGATAATTTGCCGCCACAGAACCGCGTAATGTTACCGATTGAGATCTAAATCCAGGGCCACCGATCTTCCCCTCATTCGGATTGGAAAAATTACCATACTCATCTAAACCGACACCAATCCAACCTCCCGCAAAGCCCGGCGTACCATCATCACGTTGTGCATATCCGAGTGAACCGCCAAAGCTGCCAGGTTGCGGTGTAACAGAAGCGTCCGATAAAATAACCGCAACCCCATCACCTCCCGTTCCAGATGTAGGTGACCAAGCATAATAATCAAACTCTATCGTGACGAGATTGCCTTCAGCAGGAAATAACCGCTGGTAAGTACTTGCAGTGGCCTGATTACCCAATGCTGGCGTGATTCTTAATCGCCCCCCGTTGATAGCCGGCGGAGTAGAAGAACCCAGCACTTTCGTTGCCCAATCGTTACCTAAGCTGCTGCGGGAAAAGTCATCAGTAAAACACTCTTCAACTGGCGCGACTTTCTCCAGCGCAACAAAGCCATAGTCTTCAGCAAGATGACTACGCTCACTATCGCCATAGGTATCTTCGTCGTTCACCATACTGACTTGAGTTGCACTCAAATTACAGCGTCTTAGCCAGCCACCATCGCCACCTCGACGAGAATCTTTCCCCGCGACTAAAGTCGGAGGATTAACAAATCCAGTCAAACTCGTGTTGTAAGCACATTGCTCAGCCAGCGTTTTAGTATTTCCCCCGCCTGTGTGGGTAAGTGCAGTACCGAATTGATAGTGAACATCCTCACCATTCAGTATGACTGTGCCAACACTGGATTTTACCGCTAAATAACCAATCGTTTCTGATTGTAAACTTCGCAGATTACCAGGTTTACATTGAGTTCCAGAACGGACCTCAGAGGTATCTAAATTGAGTTGAATACCACTCGAATTTAACTGTGCCACGCTTGTCAGCCAGCAGGAAGAATTATTGCGCGTCTGCAACTGATTCAATACGACATTCAGAGACGTATTCAGCGGCACATTCGTCCAGGCAGAGTTACTCATGTTCAATGCGTTAACGGTAGAGATTCTACCTGCTTCAAGTTGACTGCCATCGGATAAAACATGTGAACCTGCCGTCACAGCAATCCAATGCACTTCCGGCATACTATTCGAAGCGATATAGCGGTTTGAGGGACTCGTTGGTTCACTTTGCACCCAAGTAAATCCGGTATTAGTCACAGATGATACAAAGGTTGATGCAGGTCCATCGTTGCTAGTATTCGCCGTTGATATTGTCGGCATAAGGAAAATAAGTGGTTTCACGCCAACAGGGAAAGCATTGGCAAACGTCACTGAAGTAGTGGTCGCTTTACCAAACTGTAATTGTAGCGGTGCAACAGGCAAATCTTCATTAATACTGCCACCACTCATGACTAAATAACGACTCGTGACACGACCATTAATAATCGAGTTATTATTTAAACTTAATGTTGCATCGCTATAAACTCGCCCATTGAGTAAAGCATCACTATTTAGCTGAATATCGCTATAACCGATAATAAGTGCAGAAGCCGTATTATTTTCATTAAATTTACCGCCATTTAACTCAAATTTTTGTTTGGTAAAAATGCGGACATTACCTTGCAAAATCACCTTAGCATTTTGGTTCAAGGTAAAACTATCTACCCAATAGTCCCCCTCGGATAAAACGAGCGTCGCCCCGCCCCCAATAGCGATAGTGTTAAATCGATACTCATTTTGAGTTGCCGATAGAGTCAGAGTACAAGCAGAATAAAGCGAAACATTGCTAAACTGATTTTGCCCATTAGCACCAAGTGTTAATTGCTCGCCACTATTACAAGAACCATAACCGCCACCAGCGCCGCTACTCGATAAAAAAGCATTGCTCCCAGTTAATTTTAACCCTCGAATATCACTGCCATCGATAGTACATTTACGCACTCCACCAGAACCGTTATCACAACTGTTATTAGCAAGCCCGCTGCCATCGTTACTCGAACAATAATCTAATGCAGCACCACCAGTACCATTAATAATGCCATTACCGTTTATCATCAGCTGTGGCGATGATATCTGATGGCATACGTTAGAGTTATCGCCATGATGCCCTTGAGCAACCTTGGCAAAAATAACACTCTGGTCAATAGGGTCGAATGCCATCACAGCAGAAGGGAAACTCAAGATAAGTACTGCCAATATGGCACGATGAAAAAGATTAATTCCCACGGGCTTCTACCTCAACTTGTCGGCTGACGCGCGTTTCGCCGCTTTCGCATACCGCTTTACTGCTGATTCGATATTGAGTGACTGTGTCTACCGCATATGCTGTACAAGTCAACGTCACACTACAGGCATGAAAACCAGTTACATCGGGCGGTGTCCAAACATCTGATGCTAAACACGTTCCAACATTGCCATTCAATGGAAACAGCTTAGCCAGCAACGCATCGGCGCCACTGTTCGCCGCAGCAAAGGCACGGGTTCCCCATACTTCTTGGGTGAGCCCAACATCACCGTCTTCCACAATATTGAGCAGTGCCGATGCCAGCAGAAACATCACGGTAATCACAAACACGCCAATGATTAACGCACTGCCACGCTGGCGCACAGGCAGAGCGTAAGATTTTGATCTTGATAGTGATGATCTGGATGCTGAGTTACGCCCTACCGAGCGACGCTGTGAATTAAGGAACATTGATCACCTGCACTTGATGTCGATATTGGAACGTCTCACCATTGACATTAAATCTTGGCTGCAAGTGCACCATGGCATTATTGACTAAGCTTGACGGTGTTAAGATCAGTGGCAAGTCATTACTATTATCGAGGCGATTCGCCACACTTTGCGCCATTAGCACGCCCGTGCCCATATTGGCAGGATTTGGCTGAACACCATTAAAGTTA
Source organism: Shewanella scandinavica (assembly GCF_031932065.1). Taxonomy (NCBI): domain Bacteria; kingdom Pseudomonadati; phylum Pseudomonadota; class Gammaproteobacteria; order Alteromonadales; family Shewanellaceae; genus Shewanella; species Shewanella scandinavica. The sequence continues at coordinate 1,719 of NZ_JAUOES010000025.1, read as the reverse complement.
TAACCAGCATAACGCACTATTTGTAAATCATTACCGCTTGCACCCTTTTCAAAGCAATAGCTCACAGGACTCGAACCAAAATAGATCCTTTGTCGTGGTGATGCTTCGGCAAAACGTGTTGGCGCAGTAAAAGTCAGTGTCACTTGATTAGCCAAGGTCAGAGGAGGCGTTTTAATCTGTGCTCGTTTTTGTCTCGCGCTGCTATACACATCGGCGTCAATCAAGGGGTAGATCCAAGCAAATTGATTCACGCGAATCGCACTCGCGGTATTATCTAGAATAACTATCCCAGTACTCGCGGCAGCTGCGGGGATTATTGGCATAGTGAGATAAGTCGTGCTGGCTTCGATAGGCACAAACTCGATACATTGATAGGTCAGCGAATCGCTATTAACTCGCACACTATTAGGCAAAGCACTACGCAGCTCACGTGTCATTCGCTCAACGGCAAAACGGCTCTGACTGAGTACCTGATCGACCGAGCTCGACTCCACAAAAATCCGCGTACCAAAAATAATAAAACTACTCACCCCGACCACAAGAATTCCCAGAATCAAGATAACTGTGACCATCTCGACTAAGGTAAACCCCCGTGTGGATGCTTGCATACGCTTTGCAGTTAAAGAGCCCATTAGTAATTGCTCCTCACCAGATTGTAAGTGATCACTTCATTGTCCGGCGTCGTCACATTAATGGTCACTAGCTTAGTATTGGGCACTGGCCCATAGGCGACAGTGACACTTAATTGATAGTTAGGATAAGCATCGGCATAGGTTTGGGTTGAATTGAGCATAGTCGCTGTTTCATTTAAGCCGTTGTAATCATCTACATCATTAAAGCTGTTACGACTCTCACCCACCTCAGGCCCCAAGGAAGTGGAACAATTGCTTCCTAGCGGACTACCACAAGCTGGCGTACCGCCATTGGCATTAGTGTTTTGATCGTAACGCTTGCCCCAGATTTCATTCATCACCGAATGGGCAAGCTCAGCACTACGTACTCTATGTAAGGTACTGGCCGCACGATCTGCTTGGGGAAATAACATGCTGGTTAGCATCACTATCGCAATGGCCATCACCAACATACCAATGACTAATTCGATAAGGGTAAAACCTTGCTGTGGTTTAGCTTTTTTGGATGCTTTTATTGATTTTTTTATTGAAAACAGCAAAGGATTAATTCGCATAAATATAACCCTCGCTAGAGACGTTAATCATCACAGTGTCATTAGCAATCACATTAATGCATGGCCCATTACAAGCCAACGAAGTGCTACCATCGATATCGAAATCGAGGCTGAAGTTGCTGCTGTTAGTACTGTTAGGGCTTACTAGCACTAATTGAGCACCACCTTGAAAAGCTTGGCTGGATAAAGGGTTAGGAGGCAGTGGCGAGCCGGTACAACCAATGTTATCCCGACTAGCAAACTGACTCACTTGATAACCCGTCGCCGACACGACAACGCGGTAACATCTATCGGTATTATTCAGGGCTTTTTGCTGAACCTGGCGCAGCTCGGCCATAAATTCATTGCGCAGACTATAGGCGCTATAGGATGACTGGCTAAATAAGCGCGGCAATACCGTCACCGATAGTATCCCAATCAGGATAATAGTGGTCACGAGTTCGACTAAGGTAAACCCAAACTGTCTGCCGCTGGAAAATCTACGCATTGTCCGCTTTGCCGTGATGCTAGGTTCTAGGTTCTAGGTTCTAGGT
>NZ_JAUOES010000024.1:0-73761 GCF_031932065.1 Shewanella scandinavica | reverse complement strand
AAGGTTAAGCAGTTTCGATTAACTCAACACCTGTGAGTGTCCACACAGATTTCTTGTTTTATCTTGTTAAAGAGCAACTCAATATCCGTAAGAGGACGTGAGCACCACACTGAGCGTCGAACGCTTCCAGGTGGCTAGGGCTGCGTATTCTACGCATTTCCCGTTTCGCGTCAAGGAGTTTTTTCAACTTCTTGCTGCGATTGAATTGAGTGCCATTATCAACAGAGAGTAAGCCATTCAATTCAACTTAACTCGCCAGCTTGCTTTCGCTGTCTGCCGTGTCAGTGGATGCGCATTATAGGGAGATTGAGAAAGTGCGCAAGGGCTTTTTGTAGGAAAATAACGATTAATGGTTTAGACGTTTACTTATCAAACGATACGTATAAAAAAGGGGCTAAAAAGCCCCTTTATCTCGATTACGTCTGACAATCTATAGTGAGTCATGCTCAGTTAGATCATCATTAATACTGTTATCTATGGACTGAAGAAGCGAGTTTCTTGCTCAACTTCGACTTCTTCACCGTCGATATGGGTTTTCACTTTGATCTCTATGTCAGTAACTGAACGAGAAAGCTCAACCGGATCGATGCCGACACTTATAGGTAAGGTTAATACTTCACCACCCGCAATAGTGACCGAAGTTGGACCGTACCATTTATAGTGGTCCAATCCTTCGACACTCATAGTGTATTCGTGGGATTGCTCAGTCTTATTAAGAATCTTCAAGGTGAAGGTGTTTTCAATCAAACCTTGGTTGTTCTCTCTATAGAGCTGGTTACGATCACGAATGATGTCCATACGCACAGGTGCTATGGTCGCACTGGAGTATATAAAGACTAATATCATCGCTATCAGTACCACGCCATAACCGACAAGTTTAGGTCGCAGCACTTTTTGCTTAATTCCTTCTAACTTGTTCTCGGTGGTATAACTGATAAGCCCTTTTTCATACCCCATACGATCCATGGTTTGATCGCAGGCATCGATACAGGCGCCGCAGTTAATGCACTCATATTGCAGACCGTTACGAATATCGATCCCGGTAGGACATACCTGCACACATAAGTCACAGTCGATACAGTCGCCAAGGCCTAGCTCTTTTGGGTCATCTTTACGCGAACGCGGACCACGAGTCTCACCACGTTTAGTATCGTAACCTACGATAAAGGTATTCTTATCGAACATGGCCGCTTGGAAACGAGCATAAGGGCACATGTGGATACACATGATTTCACGCATCCAACCCGCATTGCCGTATGTGGCAAGTGTAAAGAACACGACCCAGAAGTAGATACCGCCAGAAGCATTAAGCGTAAAGACGTCGACATAGACTTCACGGCTCGGCACGAAATAGGACACAAAGGTCATCGCCGTCATCAGTGAAAGCAATAGCCAGGCCGTATGTTTTGCCGTTTTACGCCAGAGTTTGTCAAAGCTCCATGGCATTTGATCTAACTTAATGCGTTTATTGCGTGCACCTTCAAGTTTTTCTTCGAACCAGATGAACATAAAGGTCCATACTGTTTGGGGGCAAGTGTATCCACACCAAACGCGGCCAAGATAGGTGGTCACAAAAAACAGCGCAAAGGCAGCTATCATAAACAACGCTGCGAGCAAGGTGAGATCCTGTGGCCAAATCGTTAAACCGAAGACGTGAAACTTTTGTTCGCCTAAGTTAAACCATACAGCTTGACGGTCGCCCCAAGGGATCCAAGGTAAAAGCAGGAAAAATAACATGGCAATCCAGCCCATGCGGCGACGTAAGCTACTCCACAAACCGTCTATGGCTCGGACATAAATCCGATTACGAGGGTTAAAGCGATCCGCTTTACTCGCATCTGGCTGGTGAATCTTAATTCGATTGGTTTTCGAATAGTCCTTGTTGTTAGATTCTGAGTTCATCGTTACAGCCTTTTACTGCTTTAATATTGGACGAAAACTAGCTTATTATACCCATATTCTTAATGGTTATTCACTTATGTTGGACTAAAAGATGAAAGGTTGGCTCATATTGGCGCTACTCGCGGGTGCTTTGTATTACTTATACACAGAAACAGATAAATTAGATGCTCCTATTGCAAAGACTGAGGCTATGGTCAAAAAAATAGAGAATAAAGTTGACTCTATGACGGGAACAAAAATCATAAAAATCGACCATAAATTGGCTAAGGTAAGAACCGACATCGTCGAGCGCTTGTCGACATTAGAACTCGAAGCCTTTAATCAGATTCCAATGACACCCGAGTCTATTGCCGACTTTAAAGCTAACTATTGCGGCACTATGGCGCCGGAACATCCAGTGTTCAGCAAAGATAATCAGCTTTATCTCTGTGATCACCTCTAACCATCACCGACTCATAGGCAAACGGGATTTTGCTATATAGCGCTAAGCTTTAGGCTTAGGTGATTGACCTTATATATGATTCCGCCTAGCCTTTGAGGCATTACAGCACAAAGGCCTATGAATCATGACCCAACAAGTATCAGACATTTTTGATCCCACCCTATGGGATGAAGTCAGTGGATTTCAATTCGACGACATCACCTACCACAGAGCTAAAGCCCACGGCACAGTCCGCATTGCCATTAACCGCCCTGAGTGCCGTAACGCCTTCAGACCTAAAACCGTTGATGAGTTATTTATCGCACTCGATCATGCACGCCAATGGTCTGATGTAGGTTGCGTACTGCTAACGGGTAACGGTCCTTCGGCAAAAGATGGTGGCTGGGCGTTCTGTTCGGGTGGCGATCAACGTATTCGCGGTAAAGATGGCTATAAATATGAAGGCGCCGAAGAAGGTAAAGCCGATCAAGCCAGAATGGGCCGCTTGCATATATTAGAAGTGCAACGCTTGATCCGCTTTATGCCTAAAGTGGTCATCGCCGTTGTGCCGGGTTGGGCGGTAGGTGGCGGCCATAGCTTACACGTAGTATGCGACTTAACCTTAGCCTCGAAAGAACACGCGATATTTAAGCAGACCGATCCCGACGTAGCGAGCTTCGACTCAGGCTATGGCAGTGCTTATCTCGCCAAGATGATAGGTCAAAAACGTGCCCGCGAAATCTTCTTCTGTGGTTTTAACTACAGCGCCGATGAAGCCTTCGACATGGGTATGGTCAATAAATCCGTTCCCCATGCAGAGCTAGAAACCGAAGCATTAATGTGGGCCAAAGAGATTAACTCTAAGTCGCCTACAGCTATGCGTATGCTTAAATACGGTTTTAACATGACTGACGATGGTATGGTCGGTCAGCAATTATTCGCCGGTGAAGCGACGCGTTTAGCCTATGCGAGCGCCGAAGCGCAGGAAGGGCGCGATGCCTTCCTCGAGAAACGCGATCAAGATTTCTCCGCCTTCCCTTGGCATTACTAGTTTATTAGCAGTGCTTTAATTTACTGCTAGCAGCCCAAAGCCCTCATGAGTGAGGGCTTTATGTTTTTTACAACGGATAAATAGATAAAACCGTTTAAACTAATCTGAAAACACGGCTTTTAATTTTAATGAGAATTGTTATCATCTAAGTATTCCCGCTGGGAGCCTATTTAGAGGACAAGATCATGACTAAGACACTTACTTTTGCCGTACTCCATTTTAGCGTCGCTTTTACCGTAACCTATTTATTAACCGGCAGCGTGATCGTCGGCGGCGCAGTGGCCTTAGTTGAACCCGCGATTAACACTGTAGTGTTTTACTTCCATGACAAAGTATGGAAACGCATTGAGGCAAAAAAGCAGCACGAGCTAGATGCCATTCCAGCATAGAAAGCTAAGCCACCAGCATTTACTATTGCTGTAAGTTAAGCGTCGTTTTGTTGTGAATCTAAATGAAAAAACCGCCAATAAAGGCGGTTTTTATTTAAATGCTTATATTTATTCTACTGTTACAGATTTTGCTAGGTTGCGTGGTTGATCCACGTCGGTACCTTTTATCAACGCAACATGGTACGACAATAGCTGTAGCGGAATAGTGTAAATCAGCGGCGCCATAAATATATCGCAGTGTGGCACTGGGATCACTTTCATCGTGTCATCCGACTCGAACTCGGCATCCACATCGGCAAACACATACATTAAGCCGCCACGGGCACGCACTTCTTCAACATTCGATTTCAGTTTTTCGAGCAATTCATTGTTTGGCGCAACGACAATCACAGGCATATCGGCATCGATAAGCGCCAATGGGCCGTGTTTTAATTCACCAGAGGCATAGGCTTCAGCATGAATGTAAGAAATCTCTTTCAGCTTTAACGCGCCTTCCATCGCAATCGGGTATTGATCGCCACGGCCAAGGAATAACGCATGATGTTTATCGGCAAAATCTTCCGCCAATTCAGCAATCGCAGCATCTAGCCCTAAAGCTTGTTCCACTTTAGCTGGCATAGATTGTAGGCTTTGAGTAATGTCGGCCTGCATTTGATCAGACATACCATTGTGGCGACCGATCACCGCAGTCAACATTAATAAACCAGCAAGCTGTACTGTGAACGCTTTAGTGGATGCCACGCCAATCTCTGCGCCCGCTTTCATCATATAAGCCATGTCAGATTCGCGAACCAGTGACGAACCTGGCGCATTACAAATAGTCAATGTGGCTTTGTAACCCATTTCTTTCGCTAAGCGCATGGCCGCTAAAGTATCTGCAGTTTCACCAGATTGTGAAATCGTCACCAATAGGCTATTTGGGAATAAGTGCGACTTGCGATAACGGAATTCAGAGGCAATTTCGACGTTACAAGACACGCCAGCCCAATCTTCTAACCAGTAACGCGCCGCCATGCCCGCATGGTAGCTAGTGCCACAGGCGATGATTTGCACGTGTTTGATATCTTTTAAGAACTCAGCAGCGTTATCACCAAAGGCTGTATCTAATACTTGCTTGTTTGCGATACGACCTTCAATAGTGCGCGTCAGTGCCAATGGCTGCTCGTAAATCTCTTTAAGCATATAGTGGCGATATTCGCCCTTATCACCAGCATCGTGGGTAATTTCAGATTCTTTGACTTCACGCTCAACGGCATTACCGTTTAAGTCGAAAATACTCACGCTGCGACGGGTCACTTCGGCCACATCACCTTCTTCTAAGAAGGCGAATGAACGAGTCACAGGTAAGAGTGCCAGTTGATCCGAGGCGACAAAGTTTTCACCTAGACCAAAACCAATCACTAAAGGACTACCAGATCGAGCAACAACCAAGCGCTCGCTGTCGCGGCGATCGATTACCACTGTGCCATAGGCGCCTTCGAGTTGTTTAACTGTGGCTTGCACGGCAGAAAGCAAAGTGCTGTTAGTTTTCAGCTCATGGTGTACTAAGTGACAAATTACTTCGGTATCGGTATCAGAGCTAAATTTATAGCCTAAACCTTTAAGCATCTCGCGCAGTTTATTGTGGTTTTCAATAATGCCGTTATGCACCACCGCGATATCACCTTCCGATAAATGCGGGTGAGCATTACGCTCACTCGGCTCACCGTGGGTCGCCCAGCGAGTGTGCGCGATACCGGTTCCGCCCGCTAATGGGTCGGTTTCAAGCGCTGCTGAAAGCTCTTGTACTTTGCCAACGCGGCGCGTGCGATTGAGTTCACCATTGTGAATAACGGCAACGCCTGCGGAGTCATATCCGCGATATTCTAAGCGGCGTAAGCCTTCTACTAGAATTTCAGCCACATCCCTTTGCGCCACAGCGCCTACGATTCCACACATAGTCTTTACCTATAAATTAAAAATGAAGTTGTTAAGTTATTTTGCACTCACTCATGAGCGTAGGGCGCTAGCATAACTCGCACGCCCTGATCTGAAATTTGTTTTATAACACTCTCGTTAATACGATCGTCGGTGACTAATACACTTACCTTGGCCCACGGTAACTCTAAGTTAGGGATCCGCTTGCCGATTTTGTCTGAATCGACCATAACGATCACTTCGCGGGAAACTTCGGCCATCACTTTGCTTAGGCCTGTTAACTCGTTAAAGGTGGTGGTCCCGCGTTCAAGATCGATACCATCGGCACCGATAAACAGTTGGTCGAAGTTATATGATCGCAACACTTGCTCGGCGACTTGACCTTGAAAGGATTCAGAATGCGGGTCCCAAGTTCCACCGGTCATCAATAAGGTTGGCTCGTTTTCAAGTTCATGGATGGCATTGGCAAGGTGCAATGCATTGGTCATGACAACCAGCCCGCGCTTATCGTTCAGCTGTTCAATCAAGCCTGACGTCGTAGTGCCGCTATCAATAATGATGCGATTGTGATCTTTAATCAGCTGCGCGGCAGTTTTCGCAATAGAAAGTTTATTAGGCGCGATCTTGGCAGAGAACTGTTGAGTGACTTCGTCTGGAATCGCCACGGCGCCACCGTAACGGCGCAATAATAAACCCGTTTTCTCAAGCGCGGCGAGATCCTTACGAATCGTCACTTCTGAGGTTTCAAAACGTAACGACAGTTCATCAACGCTCACTTCACCCTGTTCGTTCAATATGGTGATTATGCTGTGGCGACGCTGCTGTGTGTTTCGTTTATTCATAAAACCTTTCAGTTAAGTTTCGATTCGAAAGGTGCATTATAGTGAAACGAAACTTTTTTGCTAGTATTCGAAAGGTGTTTTTAGCGTGAGAATGATGTAATAGCTGAGCTTTTAAAATTAACCTAATGAAAAGCAATAAAAAAGCAGTTCACCTATCGATGAACTGCTTTAAGCGAGCTAAAACTTAAGCGTAGAAAGTGAAATTAGAACTTAGCTTCAAGCGCCACACTAAAGTTACGATCTTGGCCGATAGTAACCTTCTGATTGTCACCACCATCTAAGTATTCAGTATCAAATAAGTTTCTAACGTTTGCACGAATACCGAACTCATTACCACTGATATTGAAGGTGTAAGCCGCCCCCATATCAAAGCGGACATAACCATCTTTAGTGATGGTATTTTGAGTATTGGCAAAACGCTCACCTACATATACCGCACCAAAATTAAGCGCCAATTCATCTGTCACCTGATAACGGCTCCAAATGTTAGCAGCCCATTCTGGCGCATCAATAGGTGTTTTGCCATTGAGGACATCAGCAGTCTTGTAGCCAGCATCCAGATACATCATAGAAGACGTCACAAACCAACTGTCACTTATCTGTCCTTGAGCACCTAGTTCAAATCCTTTGTGGTGCTGTTTGCCATCCTGGCGAGTAACCTGGGTAATGCTCTTTTTACCCGGTACGTCGATTGGCGTATCCAATTGATGCCTCACGATGCGGTTATCGATTTCGATATCAAACACAGCGCCGGTCAGGAGTAAGCCGCCATCCATCAGCTCCCATTTAGCACCGAGTTCATATTGAGTACCGTACTCGGGATCAAGCTCTTGGTTGTTATTCAGGTCGGCTTCGTCGTTTACCTTGCCCTGGGGCACAAAACTCTTGGAGTAATTGGCATAAAGACTGAGATCCTGCTGTGGCTGCCAGATCACCCCAAACTTGGGTGATATAGCATTGTCATTACCAGATTCCTCTTTTTGCTCATCGAAACGCACCCCAGCGAGCAGCTTCCACTGATCGTTCAGGCTTATAAGGTCCTGCAGGTACACACCGTAGAATTCATACTCGCTATTACTCCAGCTGGTATCTGTGGTGTAAGAAATATCAGGGCGGGGCGCAGCCACGCCCGGCATCACGGTTTGACTACTACCGGAGGTGCGCAGCTGGGCATAGCCATAATCCAGCTTATTGGCGCCTAGCAGCAGTTGGTGTTCCATTCCCGCGAGTTCAAACTCACCGCTCAAGTCTACATAGGCGCTCTTATGGCTCCAGTCATCGAAACGGTCGAAGGGGTTGATTTGATAGCCTTTGTCCATCGCGTTGACATTGTAGCGAGGCGCCGAATCGAAACGCTGACGGTTGAATTGCTGATCGTTGTAACCGAGTTTCAAATTCCAGTTATCACTGATTTGCCAAGCAATATCAGCACCGAGGTTAGTAATACTGTTATCGGTAAAGGCCCATGGCATGTCCCAAATTTGCTTACGTCCACCAATCAGGTTGCCATTTTTATCAAGCCAACCTCCCACATCGATGCCGGTTTTATCTTCAGTACGGTCATAACGCACCGACAACAGCAAATTATCGGTTACATCATAATCTAGAGCCACAGAGCCCAGCCAACGGTCACGCTCTTGCTGCTCGGCCTGTTCGCCCGGCAGTGGCGAATAGCTGCGCCAGTATTCTGTATCTTGTTTTACGCCAACGGCACGATATCTTAAGGTTTCAGCCTCGTTGATAGCACCACCAGCATCAAGTTGAAAGCGAGTTGAACCCTGTTCATCTGTATCAAAACCTAGTTCAAACAAACGCTCATAGGTCGGCTTTTTGGTAACCATATTTACCAAACCACCAGGCCCAGATTGACCATAAAGCATTGAAGAAGGCCCTTTAAGTACTTCGACCTGGCTTAAGATTTCAATCGGCAATACGTAGTGAGCAAAAAGCTGGTGGCCGTTAGCCAGGTAGCCAGAGCCTGAATCAAGTTCAAAACCACGTAGAGAGAAAACTTGGCGGTTCCAACGCTGGGTTCCTGCAGTGATAGAGGAATCATTAACTAATACTTCGGCTAGATTGGTAGCCAACTGTTCGTCAGTCACAAAATCTGGGATTACATTAACAGACTGTGGGGTATCCATTAAGTCGATATCACCGCGCATAGCACCCGATGCACTACCAACTTTATAGTTGTTAAAAGTACGGCCTGTGACATTAATGCGCTCAATATTGGCATCGTTTGGCACCTCTGCCAATACGGGCATAGCCATTAACGCCGAACCTACGGCCAAACCTACAACTGAATATTTAAATACCATTGCCAACACCTCAATTAGACCTTTCGTCTTAGAATTGCAGGCAATATAAATGAGAAGTGTTTTTATTTAATCTTCTTTACACGAATTTACAATTAGCTGTGATATAGATCTAAATCTGTTTAAAACCAATAGATTGCAAATACCACAATAGGATTAACTCAACCTTAATTACGTGACTTTTATTGTTTTCCATCTGAATTAAACGAATCTAATTTCCAACAATCTGACTAAATATAAAAGCGGCACATGGCCGCTTTATAGATACTCAGTTGAGTTAAATAAACTTACTTTTTAATTTTGACTGGACGTTGCCAACCCGTCAGGTGCTTTTGTTTAACACGGGTAATGACTAACTCATTTTCACCCACATCGCGGGTAATGGTTGAGCCAGCGCCTAAGGTTGCGCCTTTACCGATAGTGACAGGTGCCACTAGCTGAGTGTCTGAGCCAACAAAGACATTATCTTCGATAACGGTAAGATGCTTATTCGCACCATCATAATTACAAGTAATAGTGCCAGCACCGATGTTAACGCCATCACCTATAACGGCATCGCCTAAATAGGCTAAGTGTCCAGCTTTTGATCCCACGCCAATCACCGCTTTTTTCACTTCAACAAAATTGCCTATGTGCGCATCTTGCTTAAGCTCTGCGCCGGGACGTAAACGGGCAAATGGGCCAGCACTGGCAGCAACGCCCAGTTTAGCGCCTTCGATAATAGAGTAAGGTTTGATCTCAGCGTTATCGGCAATCTCACAATCGATAAGAATAGCACCTGCGCCAATAGTGACATTATTACCTAAGGTCACTTTGCCTTCGAATATCACGTTGATATCAATCATCACATCCATACCAACAGTGACTTCACCACGGATATCGATACGGCTTGGGTCGCGTAGGTTCGCCCCCGCCAACATCAGTTTTTCGGCTTCACGGGCTTGGTAAGCGCGTTCAAGTTGCGCCAGTTGCACGCGGTTATTGGCGCCTTCCACTTCAATCGCAGATTGTGGTTGGGCAGTATCAATAGCAACACCATCAGCGTGCGCCATCGCAATAATATCCGTTAGATAATATTCGCCTTGGGCATTGTTATTCGATAAACGGCTCAACCAAGCTTTAAGTTGTTTACCTGGAACGGCCATGATGCCGGTATTGATTTCGTTGATCAGTAGCTGCTCTGCTGTAGCATCTTTCTGCTCAATAATACCAACTACTTTTCCTTGTTTTTGACCTTCACAAGGAGTACGGACGATACGACCATAACCCATAGGATTGGCTAAATTAACAGTTAAGATGGCCACGCCATTTTCAGGACGGGCAGCGAGTAAGGCTTCAAGGGTTGATTGTTGAATCAGTGGCACATCGCCGTAAAGAATGAGCACAGTATCATTGTCAGCAATATGCGGGCTCGCTTGCGCAACCGCATGACCCGTGCCTAATTGCTCAGCTTGCAATACCCAGTTAAGTTGTTGCTCACCTAAGCTGGCTTTTAGCTTATCAGCACCATAACCGTAGACTAACTGAATCGCGTCACTACCCACTTTGTGGGCGGTATCGATGACATGTTGCACCATGCTCTTGTGGGCGATGGGATGTAATACCTTAGGAAGATCAGAACGCATCCGTGTTCCCTTGCCAGCCGCTAAGATCACTACATTTAATGCCATTGCCATATCCTTGAACAAATACCCAAGAGGGTGAAAAAATTACGGTCGATTTTGTGGCGCAATTTTAACGGAAAGCACATCGAAAAGCGAAGCGGATAGTGAGAAGAAGAAATCAAATACACACGACAGCAAACGTTTATCCAAATTTCAGTCACAAAAAAGGCGACCTTATGGTCGCCTTTTTTCACAAACAATAACCTTATCTGGCAATGTTTTTCTTGATGGTTTCAACAACACGTAATTGAGCCATAGCCTTAGCTAGTTCAACCATAGCCGCGTCATAATTGAAGTCAGCACCTGCATTTGCCATATGGGCTTCTGCACGACGCTTAGCTTCTAATGCCGCTTGCTCATCAATATCTTTGGCACGCATAACCACATCAGCCAATACGGAAACAGTAGAAGGTTGTACTTCCAGAATACCACCTGAAAGGTAAAACACTTCTTCACTGCCGTCTTGCTTGACGATGCGCGCCATGCCAGGTTTGATATAACTCAGCAAAGGAGCATGGCCATGCATTATGCCCAACTCACCTTCTGAACCAGTCACTTGCAGCGAAGCTACACGACCAGAGAAGATTTTGCTCTCTGCACTTACTATATCAAGATGTACTGTCATGGCTGCCATCCCGTTCTCCTTAAGAAACTAAGTATTGCTACTTAGTTATTTCTTTTTGTTCGCTTTCTCGATGACTTCATCGATTGAGCCAACCATGTAGAACGCTTGTTCTGGCAGGTGATCAAACTCACCGTTCAAAATACCCTTAAAGCCACGGATAGTGTCTTTCAGAGAAACGTACTTACCAGGAGATCCAGTAAAGACTTCTGCTACGAAGAAAGGCTGAGATAAGAAACGCTCAATCTTACGAGCACGGAATACAGTTGTTTTGTCTTCATCAGACAATTCATCCATACCCAGAATCGCAATAATGTCTTTCAGCTCTTTGTAACGTTGCAGTACAGTTTGCACGCCGTTAGCAACATCATAATGCTCTTGGCCAACAACCAATGGATCTAATTGACGTGAAGTCGAATCCAATGGGTCAACCGCTGGGTAAATACCCAGAGAAGCAATTTGACGTGACAGTACAACAGTCGCATCTAAGTGAGCGAAGGTTGTTGCTGGTGACGGATCGGTCAAGTCATCCGCAGGTACGTATACCGCTTGTACAGAGGTAATAGAACCAGTCTTAGTTGAAGTGATACGTTCTTGCAGAACGCCCATCTCTTCAGCCAATGTTGGTTGATAACCTACCGCAGAAGGCATACGACCTAACAGTGCAGATACTTCAGTACCGGCCAAGGTATAACGGTAGATGTTGTCAACGAACAACAGTACGTCACGACCTTCGTCACGGAACTTCTCTGCCATAGTCAGACCAGACAGTGCAACGCGCAAACGGTTACCTGGAGGCTCGTTCATCTGACCATAAACCATGGCCACTTTGTCGAGAACGCCAGAATCCTTCATCTCGTAGTAGAAGTCGTTACCTTCACGAGTACGTTCACCTACACCGGCGAATACAGAAAGACCCGAGTGGGCTTTAGCGATGTTGTTAATCAGTTCCATCATGTTAACTGTTTTACCAACACCCGCACCACCGAACAAACCAACTTTACCGCCCTTAGCGAATGGACAAACAAGGTCAATAACCTTGATGCCAGTCTCTAACAGTTCAGTAGAGCTTGATTGATCTTCGTATGAAGGAGCTGTACGGTGAATCACATAACGCTCTTCTTCACCGATTGGACCCGCTTCATCAATAGGCTCGCCTAATACGTTCATGATACGGCCAAGAGTGGCGGTACCAACAGGAACAGTAATAGGTGAACCTGAGTTTACTACTTCAAGACCACGACGCAGACCGTCAGAAGAACCCATAGCGATGGTACGAACTACACCACCACCTAGTTGTTGCTGAACTTCCAGCACCAAACCATTACACGGGCCTTCACCTACGATTTTCAGAGCGTCATATACTTGAGGTACGGCATCTTGTGGAAACTCTACGTCCACAACCGCGCCAATCACTTGGACAACAGTACCTGTGCTCATGATTAATCCTCTAAAACTTGTATTCGTTACCTAACCTAAACCGCAGAGGCACCAGAAACAATTTCCGACAGTTCTTGCGTAATCGCAGCCTGACGGGCTTTGTTATAGACCAGTTGCAAGTCGTTGATAAGCTCACCAGCGTTGTCTGTTGCCGACTTCATAGCCACCATACGGGCAGCTTGTTCAGAGGCAATATTTTCAACAACACCTTGGTAAACCTGAGATTCTACATAACGGACCAATAAGGTATCCAAAAGTGCTTTTGGATCTGGCTCGTAGATATAATCCCAACGATGAGCAGTTTCATCATCTTCTGATTTAGGCAAAGGTAGCAGCTGCTCGATCACAGGAGTCTGCGTCATAGTATTCACAAATTTGTTAAATACCACGTACAGACGATCCAGCTTGCCTTCGTTGTAAGCTTCTAGCATGACACCGACTGTCCCGATCAAGTCAGCGAGCTTTGGAGCATCGCCTAAACCTGAAGCGTGAGCAGACACTTGTCCACCGAAGTTTTTGAAAAACTGCACACTACGTGCGCCGATTGGGCAAAATTCAAATTCTGCACCTTGGGCTTTCCAGCTTTTCACGTCTGCGATAACCTTTTTGAAAAGGTTAACGTTCAGACCACCACAAAGGCCACGGTCGGTTGCCACAACAATGTAACCAACCCGCTTAGCCTCTCTCACCTCCAAATAGGGGTGTTTATACTCGAGAGAACCTTGCGCTACGTGACCGATCACCTTACGCATGCTTTCCGCATATGGACGGCTCGCAGCCATGCGTTCCTGCGCTCTGCGCATTTTGCTGGCTGCCACCATTTCCATGGCGGACGTGATCTTCTGAGTGTTTTTCACACTCGCGATCTTGGTTTTAATCTCTTTAGCGCCGGCCATCTCTACTCTCCAATCTGGACCTGAGGTGTCTTAAGACACCTCTATCATTGTTACCAGGTTTGGGTTGCTACGAACTTGTCGAGGCCAGCTTTTAATTCAGCTTCGATATCAGCGCTATAATCGCCAGTATCATTGATAAGCTTCATTAAAGGAGCATGCTCGCTGTTCATGAACGAGAGCAGAGCGGCTTCGAAATTA
Organism: Shewanella scandinavica; assembly: GCF_031932065.1. Classification (NCBI taxonomy): domain Bacteria; kingdom Pseudomonadati; phylum Pseudomonadota; class Gammaproteobacteria; order Alteromonadales; family Shewanellaceae; genus Shewanella; species Shewanella scandinavica. Next base: position 60,104 of record NZ_JAUOES010000024.1, on the reverse strand, counting down.
CCGACCTTATTCAGCTCAACACTCTTCAGGTAACCTTTTTCAGCTGAGAAAATAGACACAGCTTGAGCGGCTACGCTCATTGGAGCATATTGCTTTTGCTTCATCAGTTCGGTAACACGCACACCATGCTCAAGTTGAGCACGTGTTGCATCGTCAAGATCAGATGCAAATTGCGAGAACGCAGCAAGCTCACGATACTGTGCTAGTGCGGTACGAATACCACCAGACAGTTTCTTGATGATCTTAGTCTGAGCCGCACCACCAACACGAGAAACAGAAATACCTGGGTTAACCGCTGGACGTAGGCCAGAGTTAAACAGATCGGTCTCAAGGAAGATCTGACCATCGGTAATAGAAATTACGTTGGTCGGTACGAATGCAGAAACGTCACCCGCTTGCGTTTCAATAATAGGCAGCGCGGTTAAAGAACCGGTTTTGCCAGTTACTGCACCTTTAGTGAACTTCTCTACATAAATCGCGTTAACGCGTGATGCACGCTCTAGTAAACGTGAGTGTAGATAGAATACGTCACCTGGGTAAGCTTCACGGCCTGGTGGACGCTTGAGCAGTAACGAAATTTGACGATAAGCAACTGCTTGCTTAGACAAATCATCGTATACGATCAAAGAATCTTCACCGCGGTCACGGAAGTATTCACCCATAGAACAACCAGAATATGGCGCTAAGTATTGCAGAGCAGCAGCTTCAGAAGCCGTTGCAACAACAACGATAGTGTTAGCTAACGCACCGTGTTCTTCTAGCTTGCGCACTACGTTAGCGATAGTAGAAGCCTTTTGGCCAATCGCAACGTACACACATTTAATGCCAGAATTTTTCTGGTTGATAATTGCGTCGATCGCCATAGCTGTTTTACCAGTTTGACGGTCGCCAATGATCAATTCACGTTGACCACGACCGATAGGGATCATGGCATCAACGGCTTTATAACCAGTTTGAACTGGTTGATCAACAGACTGACGTTCAATAACACCTGGTGCGATAACTTCAATTGGCGAGTAACCATCGTTATCGATAGGTCCTTTTCCGTCAATTGGCTCACCTAGAGTGTTAACAACGCGGCCAAGAAGACCGCGGCCAACTGGAACTTCCAGAATACGGCCAGTCGTTTTCACTTTTACGCCTTCTGCTAAATCAGCATAAGGACCCATTACTACGGCACCGACAGAATCACGTTCAAGGTTCAACGCGATTGCAAAACGGTTACCAGGCAGTTCGATCATCTCACCTTGCATCACGTCGGCTAGGCCGTGGATGCGGATGATGCCGTCACTTACCGCAACGATAGTACCTTCGTTACGAGATTCGCTAACGACTTCGAACTGCTCGATCCGCTGCTTAATCAGATCGCTGATTTCAGTGGAATTCAGTTGCATGCTCAAACTCCCAATTACGACTGCAGCTTATCAGACAGACGCGATAACTTACCGCGGACCGAGCCATCGATGACTAGGTCTCCTGTCTTAATGATTACACCGGCGATGAGCGCGGCGTCAGTGCTGCAATTCAGCTTAACTTTGCGTGCGAGACGTTTCTCTAAAGAAATACTAATCTGCTGTTGTTGTTCAGAGCTCAGCTCAGTTGCAGAAACCACATCGGCTTCCACTTCTTTTGCCCACTCATTACGGTATTCAGTAAATAACTGAGATACAGCAGGTAGTACCTTTAAGCGACCGTTTTCAGCCATTACCTTTATCAGGTTCTGACCTTGCACATTGACTTGCTCGCCACACACACTAATAAAGAGTGCTGCGAGCTTAGTGCTGGCTAAAGAGCCAGCTAACAGTGGTTGCATGGTTTCGTTTTCACTCACCAATGCGGCAAACGTAAGCATTTCTGCCCATGAATCCACTGCATCTTGTTCAATAGCAAAGTCAAAAGCTGCCTTTGCGTAAGGGCGAGCGATGGTGGTTAATTCAGCCATAACTCAACTCCCTTATCAAATTTCAGCGACTAGTTTATTAACTATGTCACTGTGGGCGGCTGGATCAATAGAACGCTCAAGGATCTTCTCAGCACCCATGATGGCAAGAGTAGCAACCTGCTTACGCAGATCCTCTTTGACGCGATTACGTTCAGCTTCAATTTCTGCTTTACCCTGAGCGATGATTTTAGCACGCTCAGCGTCTGCTTCGGTTTTGGCTTCTTCAACTATTTGAGCTTTACGCTTGTTAGCTTGCTCAATAATTTCATTAGCCGTTACCTTGGCTTCTTTTAGTTGGTCAGTCGCTTTCGCTTGTGCCAACTCCAGGTCTTTTACCGCACGATCAGCATCAGCTAGACCGTCAGCAATCCTTTTTTGGCGCTCTTCGATGGCATTCATCAAAGGGGGCCATACAAACTTCATGCAAAACCACACGAAGATGATAAAGGCGACCGTCTGACCGATTAGGGTAGCGTTGAAATTCACAACAGCCTCCTATTTAGAGTTAAGACAGAAGCGTTTTTTACAGCATTGCACCCAGTGGGTTGGTAAACAGCATGAATAATGCGATACCAACACCGATCATAGTTACGGCGTCAAGAAGACCCGCTACGATGAACATTTTAACTTGTAGCATAGGAGCCATTTCTGGTTGACGCGCAGCGCCTTCCAAGAACTTGCCGCCTAATAAGCCGAAACCGATTGCAGTACCAAGAGCACCCATACCAATCAGCAGAGCAACAGCGATAGCTGTCATGCCTAAAATCGTTTCCATCTGTATCTCCAGTATCTAAATCTATATTAGTTGATGATTTAGTTTAAAATTTCTTCAGCAATCCTTAATGATCTTCATGCGCCATGCTTAAATAAACAATGGTCAACATCATGAAGATAAACGCTTGCAGTGTGATAACCAAAATGTGGAATATTAACCAACCCAGTTGCAGAGTCACACCTAGGGTAGATAATAACAAGTTGGTACCATACATCAGCGCAATAAGGATGAAGATCAACTCACCTGCGTACAAGTTACCAAAGAGTCGCAATGCCAATGAAATTGGTTTTGCTATCAAAGTAACAGTCTCTAATAGGAGGTTGACGGGTATCATTGCCTTATGGTTAAAGGGCTGTAGTGTCAGTTCTTTAACAAACCCAGACACACCTTTGACCTTAATGCTGTAGAAAATAATCAGCAAGAACACACCGATAGCTAAGCTAAAGGTAATGTTAACGTCAGTCGTCGGAACCGCTTTAAGATATGGAATACCCATTAAACTTGCTGCGTGAGGCAGCCAATCAACAGGGATCATATCCATGAAGTTCATCATGAATACCCATACAAAAATGGTCAGAGCTAAAGGTGCGATCAGAGCATTGCGACCATGAAAACTTTCTTTCACGCTGTTATTTACGAACTCAACGATCATCTCAACAAAACATTGCAGTTTGCCAGGAACACCGGAAGTCGCTTTTTTACCAACGCTGCGGAAAATCCACAGGAACAGAACACCAAGACCAACCGAAAAGAACAACGAATCAATGTGCCATGTCCAAAAGCCTTCACCAACACTTAAGTTGGTAAGGTGATGTTGGATATAGCCCTGCGGTGTTAACGCTTCACCAGTTGCAGCCATGATTCATCCCACTTAACTTTGCTTGAAGTATAAAGGAGCTGTCCAATGCACGATTAGCGTCAGCACATAACAAACAAAAAGCGGCATAAAAGCGACCTTAATATTGATAAATACAAACGAAAACATTGCGATGGTTAACAGCAACTTTACCGCTTCCCCCCAGTAAAAAGCCTTTATGACTTTTGCAGCTGAACTTGCTCCCGTGTGGGAGAAAGCGAGGGTTGCGAATACAAAATTAGGGAGCACAGCGATTGAACCACCTGCTAAAGCAGAATAGCCAAACTGAACTCCCCACACGGCGAAAAAGAGAATTGAAGCACCCCCAGCGACCGCCGCCTGCATCATCACCAATTTATAGGCTGACCACCGGCCACGACGCGCTAAAACCTTACTCAATTCATCCTCTCCGCATTCATACTTTTTGTTTCGATGACCGGATGACAAATACCCGTATTTATGTCGATGCACAAAAAGCTTGCGAAAGTATACCTTTTCACGCCTTCATTGCAACTTTGAGATAAGGAAAAACAACACTTTTAACGTGATCTAGCGCCAAACGAGTTAAAATGTAAGATTAGCATCTGTCACAAATTTACATTAAAAACTGTTAATCTACAGACATTAATGAATTTTACTAAGAATCCCGTCTAATTCAGCCAGATTCTGATAGTTAATTACAATTTTACCTGTGCCCTTACTACTATGAGCGATAGAAACCTTGGCACCTAATCTTTCAATTAACTGCTGCTCTAAACGACAAACATCTTGATCTTTAGTCGTAGTTTCGGCTTGTTTAGGCGGATTTAAGGTTTGATTAATTAATCGTTCAGTTTCGCGAACGGTTAATTCCTTAGCGGCCACTAATCTCGCAAGATTTGTTTGTTCTTCTCCCTCAATTGCTAACAAAGCGCGAGCATGACCCATATCGATGTCGCCATACTCGAGTAGACGTTTTACCGGCTCATTTAAGCCGTTTAAACGTAACAAGTTAGATACACTCGCTCTGGATTTTCCCACAACATCGGCAACTTGTTGGTGAGTCAGTTCAAATTCTTGCATTAAACGTTGCAATGCAATGGCTTCTTCCATGGCATTTAAATCTTCACGCTGGATGTTTTCAATCAAAGCGATAGCAACAGCGGCCTCATCGGGCACTTGTTTGACTATGCAGGGGATTTTATTTAAGCCAGCAAGTTGAGAAGCACGCCAGCGACGTTCGCCCGCAATGATCTCATACATGTCGTTTGCCACTTGTCTTACAACGATGGGCTGAATAATGCCTTGGTTGCGGATAGAATGCGCCAGTTCTTCCAACGCTTCGGGGGACATGTCTTTACGAGGTTGATACTTACCCGGTTGTAATAAGTCTAAATCGAGATGGATAAGCTCTTCTTTTTTATCGACAACATTAGCTTCGTCAGTGTGTTTTTTACTGGCGGCATGGCTGTTACTCAGTAGGGCATCTAACCCTTTGCCTAATCCTCTTTTCTTTAACGTCATGGTGATCCTTTACGCTTGCTTAGCCTGAGTTTGTTGTTCTGAACGACGGATCATTTCACCCGCAAGCGCTAGATACGCCTTAGCGCCGGCACTCGATTTATCGTAATACATAGCAGGCGCACCAAAACTTGGCGCCTCAGCCAGCCTGACATTACGCGGGATCACAGTACGATATACCTTGTCACCAAAATGCTGTTTTAGCTGATCGGACACATCATTAGACAAACGATTACGCGGATCGTACATAGTGCGTAAAATGCCTTCAATGCCAAGCCCAGGGTTAACCATAGCGGCAAGCTTAGTGATGGTATCAATCAGCGCCGTTAAGCCTTCGAGGGCATAGTATTCGCACTGCATAGGCACAAGCACAGAGTCGGCCGCTGACATAGCGTTCACAGTTAACATGTTCAATGAAGGGGGGCAGTCGATAAAGATATAATCATATTGATCTTTTATCGGTGCAAGCGCGTTACGCAAACGGATCTCACGCGCAAAAAACTCCATCAGTTTTATCTCTGCCGCTGTCACATCACCGTTACTGGCGATCAGATCATACTTACCCGCAGTGTTTTTAATGACGATCTCGTCGAAGGATTTTTCTTCAACCAATAACTCGTAAGCCGTATTTTCGACCTCGTATTTATCGACACCGCTGCCCATAGTCGCATTACCTTGGGGATCGAGATCGATCAATAATACTTTACGTTTTGTTGCTGCTAACGAAGCGGCGAGGTTAACGCAAGTAGTTGTTTTTCCTACGCCACCTTTCTGGTTAGCCACGGCAATCACTTTACCCACAATATCACCCTGTATGTAAATGCTGGTTTATTGCCCTTACTTAAAAATGATTTATTCATCACTTTCAAGCCTGTTATTCTTTGATTATTTTCAATAAATGTCTTTGTTCATCGAGTTTAGGCACCTTAAGTTCGATGACTTCTTTCACTGCAAATCCACTTGGAATATGTTGCATTTCTTCATCATTTAACTGGCCTTTAAGCGCATAAAACTGCCCATGTTCGGCGGGTAAATGATGGCACCAAGTGAGCATATCTTGGATTGAAGCAAATGCACGACTTAATACGCCGTCAAATTTTTGCTCTGGTTGATAAGCTTCTACGCGGCTTTCAACCGAACTGATGTTATGTATGCCTAGTTCAAAGGACACTTGTTTTTGAAAACGAATGCGTTTACCTAAGCTGTCCAATAACACAAATTGTTTATCGGGATTCATAATCGCTAACGGGATCCCAGGTAAACCGGGTCCTGTGCCTACATCGATAAAACGTTCACCTTGTAGATGTTTTGAAACCACTAAGCTGTCCATGATATGGCGGATCAACATGGCTTCGGGATCTCTCACCGATGTCAGGTTATAGGCTTTATTCCATTTGTTGAGCATGCCAACAAAATCAATTAGTTGTTTTTTTTGCTCGGCGGTTGCGGGCAAATTAATTTCGGCTAAATAAGCCTCTAACTGGGCAGATAACACTGAGCAACCTCAACAAAGATACGATTATGAACGCGAAGGCTATTATGAAGCCCGAAAACGATGAAGGGAAGCCTGAATGCTTCCCTTCTATGACCTAAGCAGCGATTAAGCTTGCTTTTACGCACTTTTACGTAATAAGCCACGCTTTTTGAGGTGAACCAACAAAATTGAAATAGCCGCAGGGGTAATACCAGAGATCCGTGACGCTTGGCCTATGGTTTCTGGTTTGTGGTTATTTAACTTAGCAATCACTTCGTTCGACAAGCCCGGTACTTCTTTGTAATCAAGCGTCAAAGGTAAGCCTGTGTTCTCATTACGCACAGCTTTGTTGATCTCTTCCTGCTGACGTTGAATGTAGCCAGAGTACTTCACTTGGATCTGAACTTGCTCAGCCGCCTGTGGATCTTCAAGTCCAGGACCAAAACCTTCAATTTGCATTAACTTGCTGTAATCCATTTCAGGACGACGCAGTAACTCTTCAAATGACGCTTCTCGAGAGATCGGCGTGTTCAAATGTGGGTTTAACGCATGGATCAAAGGCGAATTTGGATGTACCCATTGGCCACGCAGTCTTTGCAGTTCAAGTTCAATGGATTCTAGCTTCTCACTAAATGCTGCCCAGCGAGCGTCGTCGACTAAACCGAGTTCGCGACCTTTGGGCGTTAAGCGAATATCGGCGTTATCTTCACGGAGTAGCAAACGGTATTCGGCACGGCTAGTAAACATGCGGTACGGTTCTTTGGTACCCAGAGTCGACAGATCGTCAACCAGTACTCCAAGATACGCTTCATCACGACGTGGACACCAAGCTTCTTTGCCTTGCACTTGCAACGACGCATTCATGCCCGCTAATAAACCTTGAGCACCGGCTTCTTCATAACCGGTTGTGCCGTTTATTTGGCCAGCGAAGAATAACCCATTGATCGCTTTGGTTTCTAATGAGTTTTTCAGATCCCTTGGATCGAAATAATCATATTCGATCGCATAACCTGGACGCATGATTTCTGCGTTTTCCATGCCCTTGATCGAACGTACTAAATTCAGCTGTACATCGAAAGGTAAGCTGGTCGAGATCCCGTTAGGGTAGATCTCATTGGTATTTAAGCCTTCAGGTTCGATAAAGATCTGATGCGAAGATTTATCCGCAAAGCGGTGGATCTTGTCTTCAATCGATGGGCAGTAACGTGGGCCAATACCCTCGATTATGCCTGAATACATTGGGCTTCTATCTAAACCACCACGAATAATTTCATGGGTTTTTTCATTGGTATGAGTGATCCAGCAAGAAATTTGTTTTGGATGATGACTGACATCGCCCATAAACGACATCACAGGTAACGGAGAATCACCTTTTTGTTCAGCCATTTGAGAAAAATCGATCGTGTTTGCATCGATACGTGGCGGGGTACCGGTTTTTAAACGGCCAACACGGATCGGTAACTCACGTAAACGATTAGCTAAGGCAATGGCTGGTGGATCGCCTGCACGGCCACCGCTGTAGTTTTCTAACCCTATGTGGATTTTGCCGCTTAAGAATGTACCAGTTGTTAATACAACGGCTGGAGATTCAAAAGCTAATCCCATTTGAGTCACTACGCCAACAACTTGATTATTTTCAACAATTAAGTCATCAACGGCTTGTTGGAAAATACGTAAATTAGGTTGGTTTTGTAATATGTTTTGGATCTTTTGACGATACAAGGCACGGTCAGCTTGTGCACGTGTTGCTCGTACGGCAGGGCCTTTGCTTGAATTCAAGGTTCTAAATTGGATCCCTGCATAATCGGTTGCGATCGCCATTGCACCACCTAAGGCGTCAATTTCTTTCACTAGGTGGCCTTTGCCTATGCCACCGATCGCTGGATTACATGACATTTGTCCTAACGTATCGATATTGTGCGTTAGTAATAATGTTTTTGATCCCATTCTTGCTGCAGCCAACGCGGCTTCAGTTCCGGCATGACCACCACCAACAACAATAACATCAAACCGTTCATGAAAATGCATGCCACTACCTTCAATTGCTAAGAGACTCAGTACGAGCCGAGTATTTTAGCATTTGCTTTGCGCTAGGTGAATGATCATTTTACCTTGATCGATCGAGACGATCCGGACTAATAGATCTTAAGATCTTTATATAGATCTTCTTATTATGTTTACTATTAAGATCGCATTTTTCTGTGTATAACCCAAATTAAGTATATAAATCATTAATTAGCGCGATCTTGATCCTGTGATCTGATCGCGATCTAACGCCATTAAACATGGGGATAGATCGCCTACTTATCCACAAGGCGGATCATTAAGCAGATCGGACTGTGAATAGTACAGAGGTTGATCAGATCTAAATAATACCTTATCCACATGTTTATACTTTAAATAAGTAAATTGTGGATAAATAGGATCTAAACTGTACATAGATCTCGACCTTATCCAATAAGCGATCTTAAATATCCTGTTGCCATTGTGCTAACCATGCAAGCGCTGGGTCTTCTGGCACAGGATCAAGTTGTACATCGATCTGGATCTTATCCACAAAGGCTTTTGCATCGCAGTCTTGAATCGCTGAAATGAGTTTTTCAGGGCCTTGGCAAAAGGTGTCATAACTTGAGTCGCCAATTGCACATAAGGCAAAGTTCACTTGGCTGAGATCCGGTTTTTGTTCGGTAATTTCGTTGAAAAAGGGCTGGATATTATCTGGAAGATCACCCGCGCCGTGGGTAGATGACACGATAATCCATAGTGCATGGGTGTCGATTTCGCACAGTGTTGGAGTTAAATGCACTTGAACTTGGTGCCCTTGATCCGTTAATTGCGCCATCATTTCGTCAGCAACATACTCTGCACTGCCCAATGTTGTGCCAACTATTACTTCAATCTTTGCCATTATGATTTCTCAGTGTGTTGTTGTTTTTAAAACAAATTTCAATTAAATAGATAGCTCAATGGCTATTATTATGTTCATCATAAAGGAAATGTGGATCGGACCACAGAAGCAATACGTGATTTTTGCAGTTTTTGCATCCTTTATATAATGTTGGTTTGGCTTACATGTTACCTTTAGCTTCTTGATACAAAATTAATATATTTACCAATTTAATTTCATTTTAAATCAAATAATTATAATAGGATGTTCTATGACAACACCCGTAAATGCGCCCCAGTGGCCACGGCAAATTCCTTACATCATCGCCAGTGAAGCTTGTGAACGTTTTAGCTTTTACGGTATGCGGAATATTCTTACCCCATTCTTGATGACAGCACTTTTGTTGTCTATTCCAGAAGAACTACGTGGAACTATGGCTAAGGATGTGTTCCATTCCTTTGTCATTGGAGTGTACTTTTTCCCATTACTCGGTGGTTGGATTGCTGATCGTTTTTTCGGTAAATACAATACTATCTTATGGTTAAGCTTAATTTACTGTGTTGGTCATGCGTTTCTCGCTATTTTTGAACACAGCATTCAAGGGTTTTATACGGGATTATTTTTAATTGCGCTCGGATCGGGTGGGATTAAGCCCTTGGTTTCTTCCTTTATGGGAGATCAATTTGATCAAACCAATAAAACATTGGCGCAGAAAGCGTTTGATCTGTTTTATTTTACGATTAATTTTGGCTCCTTCTTTGCCTCGTTATCTATGCCATTACTATTGAAATATTATGGTGCTGCGGTCGCATTTGGGATCCCTGGTGTCTTGATGTTTATTGCAACTGTGTTCTTCTGGTTAGGCCGCAAACGTTATGTGCATATGCCACCCGAACCGAAAAATCCCCATGGTTTTTTACCCGTTATTCGTACCGCATTGCTCACTAAAATCGCTGGCCAAGCCAACATAGGTTTAGTGTTAGCTTTAGTTGGGATCATTTCTGCAGCGTATGCCTTAGTCAATATTCCAACCTTAGGTATCGTTGCTGGTTTGTGCTGTGCGTTAGTGCTTGTGATGGGATTTGTTGGCGCAGGGGCTTCATTGCAACTCGAACGGGCTAGGGGGATCCATCCGGATATCGCCGTTGATGGTGTGCGTTCAGTTCTACGGATCTTAATCTTATTTGCGTTAGTGACTCCCTTTTGGTCTTTGTTCGATCAGAAAGCGTCCACTTGGATATTGCAAGCCAATGACATGTCAAAACCGGCATGGTTTGAACCTGCCATGATGCAAGCGTTAAACCCATTATTAGTTATGTTACTGATCCCATTTAATAACTTTGTGTTATATCCGGCGATTGAGCGCATGGGGGTAAAGTTAACTGCTTTGCGTAAAATGGGGGCTGGGATTGCCATCACGGGAGTGAGTTGGATAGTCGTTGGTAGCATTCAATTGGTGATGGATAGCGGCTCGGCATTATCAATATTTTGGCAGATTGTGCCCTATGCTTTGCTCACCTTTGGTGAAGTATTAGTTTCAGCCACAGGGCTAGAGTTTGCCTACAGTCAAGCGCCTAAAGCTATGAAAGGCACTATCATGAGTTTTTGGACCTTATCTGTGACCGTCGGTAACTTATGGGTGTTATTGGCGAACGTCAGTGTGAAAAGCCCTGCTGTGACCGAACAGATTGCCCAAACTGGGATCAGTATTACCGCATTTCAGATGTTTTTCTTCGCAGGTTTTGCCATCTTGGCAGCATTGATGTTTGCGCTTTATGCAAGATCCTATCAAATGCAAGATCATTACCGCCACGTCGAATCATGAAGATGGGTGGAAATATTCGGTTGTAGATAAAAAATCAGCCCATATTGTATGGGCTGATTTATATGGAACTAATAATGTTAGTTACTTCCCGATACAGAAGGAGCTGAAAATCTTGCCGAGTAAATCGTCAGAAGTGAAGCGGCCAGTGATCTCTGATAGTGCTAATTGGCACATGCGTAGCTCTTCCGCCAGTAGTTCTCCTGCAAGGTAAACCTCTAACTGCTCTTTACCCAATTGCAGGTGTCCTGCGGCTAATTCAAGGGCTTCTAAGTGACGACGACGGGCGATAAAGCCACCTTCGAGATTACTCTGATAACCCATAAGTGACTTCAAGTGTTGCTTTAATTCTTCAACACCTAAGCCTGTTTTTGCCGAGATCCGGTAGACGCTATAACCTTGTTCTTCGGTCATCATTAAGTCTTCGCCAGTAAGATCGGCTTTATTACGGATCACTGTTACACCTAAATTGGAGGGAAGGCGATCGACAAAGTCTGGCCAAATCGCATGGGGATCGACGGCGGCGGTTGTCATGCCGTCCACCATAAATAGCACACGATCGGCGCTGTTTATTTCATTCCATGCGCGTTCAATACCAATTTGTTCTACGGTATCAGTGGTATCACGCAGGCCTGCGGTATCAATAATGTGCAGCGGCATACCATCTAAATGGATATGTTCACGTAATACGTCGCGTGTTGTGCCAGCAATTTCAGTCACAATGGCCGACTCTTTACCCGCTAATGCATTTAATAAGCTTGATTTTCCGGCATTGGGGCGACCGGCTATCACTACTTTCATCCCTTCACGAATAATAGAACCTTGCTTGGCACTGGCTTGCACTAGGTCGAGTTTGTCGATGATTTTATAGAGAGCATTGGCAATCTTGCCGTCACTTAAAAAGTCGACTTCTTCATCGGGGAAATCAATTGCGGCTTCAACGTATAAACGCAGGTTAGTGACTTGGTCCACCAGCTCATGGACTTCCTTAGAAAACTCACCTTGTAGCGATTGTAGTGCGCTTTTAGCGGCTTGCTCACTGGTTGCGTCGATAAGGTCGGCAATCGCTTCGGCTTGGGTTAAGTCGAGTTTATCGTTCATAAAGGCTTGTTCGCTAAATTCACCTGGTTTTGCGATACGAATACCACCGACTTCCATTACCCGTTTGATCAGCATATCGAGGACGATTTGGCCGCCGTGGCCTTGAAGTTCCAGTACATCTTCGCCAGTAAAGGAATTAGGTCCTTTAAAGAATAGCGCTATGCCTTGGTCTATCACTTGGCCCGATGCACTTTTAAAATCGCAATAATCGGCATATCGGGTTTTAGGAAGATGACCTAATACGGCCATAGCGACATCACTGGCTTTGTCGCCTGAAATTCGAATGATGCCTACGCCGCCACGTCCGGGCGCGGTGGCTTGAGCCACAATAGTGTCAGTTGTCATGGAAATACCCACCAAACTAATATCTACTAAATCATGTAAAGGAAAAGGCGGCCAATTAAGCCGCCTTTTAGTGTCATGCGTTCACATTAATCTGTAACGATGCGCTAGAGTCTTGCAAATCTTAGGCTTATTTTAAGCCTTTTTTCTCAAGACCTGCATAAATAATCTTCTGCTGCGTGATAGCAACTATGTTACCCACTAACCAGTACAGTACTAGACCTGCTGGGAACCAGAGGAAGAATACGGTAAAGATTACTGGCATCCACTGCATCATTTTCACTTGCATAGGGTCCATAGTCGGTGCAATAGGCTGCATCTTCTGCATCACAAACATAGATACGCCCATCAATAATGGCAGAATGTAGTAAGGATCTTGTACCGATAAATCGTGGATCCATAACATAAATGGGGCGTGACGTAATTCGAAGCTTTCTAACAATACCCAGTACAAGGCAATGAAGATTGGCATCTGTAAAATAATAGGTAAACAGCCACCCATAGGGTTAACTTTTTCTTTCTTATACAGTTCCATCATGGCCTGACCCATCTTTTGACGGTCATCACCAAAGCGTTCTTTCAAGTCAGTCAGTTTAGGTTGCAGGTTACGCATTTTCGCCATTGAGGTGTACTGCGCTTTTGTTAGCGGGAACAGTAAACCACGAACGGTTAAGGTGATCAGAATAATCGCCACACCCCAGTTACCGACGAATGATTGATAGAACATCAATAACCAGTGGATTGGTACGGCTAACCACCATAGGAAGCCGTAATCGACCACTAGGTTTAAGGTATCAGAGATGGCTGACAGTGCTTTTTGATCCTTAGGACCAACGTAGAACTGTGAGCTAATTTCTTGGGTCGCACCAGGTGCAATATCATATACCGCACCGCGGAAACCAATATTGGCTAAACCGCCCGCACTGACACTAGAGAAAATAGTGTTGCTGTCGGTAGCCGGTGGGATCCACGCCGAAACGAAGTAATGTTGTAGCATGGCAGCCCAACCACCCAACGTTGCTTGGTTCAGGTTGCTTTTCGCCATGTCATCAAATTTGTATTTCTCATAACGCACATCTTGCGTAGAGAATGCGCCGCCACGATAGGTAGGCATCATCATGCTGCTTTCAGATGGTTTAATCGTTTGTTTAATTTGACCGTACATCTGAACTTGCAGCGGAGCCGCTGAAGTGTTGTTGATTTTATAGTCAACATCGACGTTGAACTTACCGCGATGGAATACAAACACTTTAGTGTATGTCACGCCATTGTCGGCTACATAAGTTAACGGCACTTCTAAAGTGTCTTGACCTTCGGCTAAGGTATATTCAGTCGCTGCAGAGCTAAATGCGGCACGGCCTTTGGCGCTACTGTCGATACCATCGCGACCTATAAGACCGCTCTGGGCTATATAAGTGAAATCTTTCGTTTGCTCAAGCAACACGAAGGGTTGATCTTTATCCTGTTCCATTTTGTGCGAAACTAACGCAGCAAAAACAATGTCGCCACCGATTGGATTAATTTGAACATCCAACTGGTCGGTTTTCACGGTAATCAGTTTGCTGGTTGCTGTCACTGCTGCAGGAACACCTGTATCAGCTTCTGGAACATCGGCACTGTGTGAGTTTGCCGCGTTCGCCACTAAGGACGATTCGGTTGCAACTGGTTTAGGAGCTTTGTCTGCTTGCCACTGTTGCCACAGCAAAAAGCTGACAAACAGTAGTCCTATGAGCAATATATTGCGTTGAGATTCCATAGCCTATTTATTACACCTGTCATTTTTAGGGGGGACGGGATCACTACCGCCGGGATGTAAAGGGTGACATTTTAATATGCGTTTCAATGCAAACCAACAACCTTTCGCGGTTCCATGCACTTTTATTGCTTCAATAGCGTAGTGAGAGCAGGTGGGATTGAAACGGCATCGAGGGCCCAGTATAGGGCTTATGAATACTTGATAGCCACGAATTAACGTGGTCGCTAGCCATTGTAGCGGCGACTGAGTTTGCGCCATAGCTTTTCTATCAATTTGTTGATTTCAGCGTTTTCCATTTCCATCACGCCATTTCTGACAAGCACAACAATATCAAGATGAGGAATGTCGTGTTGATTTAAGCGAAAACTATCTCTGATCACACGCTTAATACGGTTACGTTGATTGGCGCGTTTTACAAAGCGTTTGGCAACAGTAAGGCCCATACGCGGATGTTGTTCCGTGTTAGGAATAGCGAGCAAGGTAATTTCAGCAGAAGATGCTTTGATGGGATTGGAAAATACAGATTTAAATTGCGCGGGAGTTAACAAACGTAACTCCCGCGAAAAGGTATAGCTAGTCAACTAGTTACCCACTTATTAAGCAGATAAACGAGCGCGACCTTTCGCACGACGACGTGCAAGCACCTTACGGCCGCCTACAGTAGCCATACGAGCGCGGAAGCCGTGAGAACGCTTGCGCTTCAGGTTGCTAGGTTGAAAAGTACGTTTACTCATGATGGCAATCCGTCTTTGTTAATTAGTGAACATATCCTTATCTCTAGGATAGAGGTAAGGGCAAAAAAGAGGCCGAATTGTAATCACAATACTTAGTCACGTCAACAACGAAAGTAAGTAAGTGCTTTATTTCTGCCAGCGTATCCTTTGATCAATCCCCAGAATACACCATAAGATGTGGATAACTCTGTGTACGGACACTACATATAGTAGTGCAGGGGATCTTCGAGCCGATCGAAGGGGCGCCATTATAGATCAATGTGGATCGCTTAATAAAGCAGGATTTGCGGATAGTGCAGAATAAAAGGATCGTTTTGGATCTTTGATGATCGAGGATATCCACACAGAATGATCTCGCTGGGGATAAATATTTTTTAAGGATAGCGATCCTTGAGATCTCGCTATAGAATACACCTCTTTTTTGATGATCTTTTGGGGATAACTAAGTGGCTGTTTCACTTTGGCAACAATGTATCGGACGATTGCAAGATGAGCTTTCTGCTCAGCAGTTCAGTATGTGGATCAGACCGTTACAAGCCGAAATGGATGGAGATACTCTGGTGCTTTATGCGCCCAACCGCTTCGTGCTTGATTGGGTCAGAGATAAGTACATCAATATCATTAATCAGTTCTTTACTGAGCAGATGGGCAGCGATGCACCTAAATTGCGTTTCGATATTGGTAGTCGTCCTTCGGCGAAAAAGCCAAGTGTGCCAGCACCTATAGCGCCAACTCGTGTAGCAAATACCCAAACTAAAGCGACAGTAGGCACGACGTTTAACGTCCAAGCCGAGCCGATGGCGAACGCGAATCACCGCAGTAACATCAATCCTAGCTACCAGTTTGATAACTTCGTAGAAGGTAAGTCGAACCAATTAGGTAAGGCTGCTGCGTTGCAAGTGGCTGAAAATCCAGGTGGTGCTTATAACCCATTATTCTTATATGGCGGAACAGGTCTAGGTAAGACTCACTTGTTGCACGCTGTCGGTAACGGGATCATTAAAAATAATCCGAATGCCAAAGTGGTTTACATGCATTCCGAGCGTTTTGTTCAAGACATGGTTAAAGCGCTACAAAACAATGCGATCGAAGAATTTAAACGTTACTACCGTAGCGTCGATGCCTTGTTTATCGATGATATTCAATTTTTTGCTAATAAAGACAGATCCCAAGAAGAATTCTTCCATACCTTCAACGCCTTGCTGGAGGGGAATCATCAAATTATTTTGACTTCAGATCGTTATCCAAAAGAGATCGACGGTGTTGAAGATAGATTGAAATCGCGTTTTGGTTGGGGTTTAACTGTGGCTATTGAGCCACCAGAGTTAGAAACCCGCGTGGCGATTTTGATGCGTAAAGCCCAAGAGAGCGGCATTAACTTGCCCGATGAAGTGGCCTTCTTTATTGCTAAACGTTTACGTTCAAACGTGCGTGAGCTAGAAGGGGCGTTAAACCGCGTTATCGCTAACGCTAACTTTACTGGTCGACCAATTACCATTGATTTTGTTCGTGAAGCTTTACGTGACCTCTTGGCACTTCAAGAAAAATTAGTCACTATAGACAATATTCAGAAAACCGTAGCTGAATACTACAAGATCAAGATGGCTGATATGTTGTCTAAGCGCCGTTCACGCAGTGTCGCGCGGCCTAGACAAGTGGCAATGGCGTTATCCAAAGAATTAACTAACCAAAGCTTGCCGGAAATTGGTGATGCTTTTGGTGGTAGAGATCACACCACAGTGTTGCATGCCTGTCGTAAGATTGCTCAGCTACGGGAAGAGAGCCACGACATTAAAGAAGATTATGCTAATTTGATTAGAACCTTATCTTCTTAGAACAAGGAATTTGGACACTATGAAATTCTCCATTGATAGGGATGCCCTATTAAAGCCGTTGCAATTGGTGTGTGGTGCGGTAGAAAGACGCCATAATTTGCCCATTTTGTCTAACCTCCTTGTAGAAGTAAGTGGTCACTCACTTAAGCTGACTGGTACAGATTTAGAAGTTGAACTGGTGGGCCAAGCTGTGGTTCACGGTGATATTGAAGAAGGTCGTACTACGGTTCCGGCTAAAAAGCTGCTCGATATTGTTAAATCTTTGCCAGAACAAAGCGAACTGAAAGTCGAACAACAAGATAATAAATGGTTGCTGCGTTCGGGCCGTAGCCGTTTTTCCTTAGCGACCTTGCCCGCAGAAGAATATCCTAACGTTGAAGCCTTCCAAGCTGAGATTGAATTTAGCTTAAAGCAGGGCGTATTGAAGTCGATTATCGACTCAACGCAATTTTCTATGGCTAACCAAGATGTGCGTTATTACCTCAACGGTTTATTGTTTGAAACTGAAGGTAACGTATTGCGCGCTATTGCGACCGACGGCCACCGTTTAGCCTTAAGCCACCGCACGATTGAAGCACTATTACCTGAAAAACAAGTCATTGTTCCGCGCAAAGGCGTAATGGAAATGGCGCGTTTATTGGAGTCGGACGATCTCGATATTGCGATTGCCATTGGTGATAATGCCATTCGTGCCACTACGGCTAACACTGTATTTACCAGTAAATTAGTTGATGGCCGCTTCCCTGATTATCGCCGTGTATTGCCAAAGGGCGGTGATAAAATCGTGATTGCGAGTCGTAATCACCTGAAGCAAGCGCTGACCCGTGCATCGATTTTATCGAACGAAAAATTCCGTGGTGTGCGTATTCAACTCGAAAATGGTTTGCTCAAGATCACCGCTAACAATCCTGAACAGGAGGAGGCGGAAGAGATCATCGATGTGGAATATAACAACCAAGCCTTAGAAATTGGTTTTAACGTCAGTTATTTGCTCGACGTGCTCAACAACCTAAAGTCCGATGATGTGCGTATTACGCTCATTGATGGTAACTCCAGCGCCTTAATCGAAAACCATTTGGAAGAAGATTCCATGTATGTGGTTATGCCGATGCGCTTATAAACCATCGACTTTTACGTTACCCGTGTCTGTAGCTCAGTCTCCGATAGCTATGCCGCTTAATTGCGGCACAGTGTTTAATACGCAGCATTGGCCATTCCTTCACTCATTTACCGATAGCCTTAGCCTGTGGCAGCGATTGAGTTGCCTGTTAAGTGTTATGAATCCTTGCCTTCGCCGTTTACGCGGCTTAATGAGTAATGCATGAGCCTGACCCGTCTCAATATCGAAGCGTTTCGCAACATTCAGTCCGCACAGTTAATCCCTGCACCTGGGATTAACGTGATTTATGGCCAAAATGGCAGTGGCAAAACCAGTATTCTTGAGGCGATATATTTCCTCGGTATGGGGCGTTCGTTTCGCAGCCATTTATCCCAGCGAGTGATTAATAACGACGACGATAAGTTAACCCTGTTTGCGACCTTAAATTTAGCGCGCGGTGACAGTAAAATCGGTTTACGCCGATTTCGCAGTGGTGAGACTGAAGTAAGAATCGATGGTGAAAAAGTCAAACGTCTGTCGACTTTAGCCGAAACCTTACCTATCCAAGTGATCACGCCTGAAAGCTTTTCGCTGCTGTTTGAAGGCCCAAAATCACGTCGACAATTTATCGATTGGGGCGCATTTCATGCTGACCCACAGTTTTATGGCGCTTGGACGAATGTTCGCCGCGTTCTTAAACAAAGAAATCAATTGCTTAGGAATGGTTCAGCTTATAGCCATATTCAATTTTGGGACCAAGAGTTTGTGCGTTATGCCGAGCAGGTTACTGAAATACGAAACCATTATGTAGACTCGTTAAATGAGCTACTTAAGGGTATAATCGGGGAGTTTTTACCGAGTGTAGATGTGAAGGTTTCATTTACCCGCGGCTGGGATAGTAAAACGGATTTTGCAGAACTACTCGAAAACCAATATTCCAGAGATTTGGCCACAGGTCATACCGTCAGCGGTCCCCATAAAGCTGACCTTAGACTTCGTGTAGGCACTTTGCCGGCGCAGGATGCCCTGTCCCGTGGTCAATTGAAATTATTAGTCTGTGCACTGCGTATTGCACAGGGAAAGTTGCTCAAACAACAAATAGATAAACACAGTATTTATCTTGTGGATGATCTTCCATCCGAGTTGGATGCACAGCATAGGCAGCTATTGCTAAAGCAGTTAGTGGATACAGGTGCACAAGTGTTTGTCACTGCCATTGAGCCTGCAGCAATAGTCGATTCGTTACACACACCTCCCAGTAGGATGTTTCATGTGGAACAGGGACGTGTAACGGTAATTGAATAACCATTGAGAGAATAATATGTCAGAGAATAGTTACGATTCTTCGAGTATTAAGGTCCTTAAGGGCCTTGATGCAGTACGTAAGAGACCTGGGATGTATATTGGTGACACCGACGACGGTACGGGTCTACATCATATGGTGTTCGAAGTAGTCGATAACTCTATCGATGAAGCCTTAGCCGGCCACTGCAGCGATATTACCATTACTATCCATGTCGATGGTTCGGTTTCTGTTAAAGATGACGGCCGTGGTATTCCGGTTTCTATCCATGAGGAAGAAGGCGTATCGGCTGCTGAAGTTATCATGACGGTATTGCATGCCGGTGGTAAGTTCGACGATAACTCTTATAAAGTGTCTGGCGGCCTCCACGGCGTGGGGGTCTCGGTTGTAAACGCTTTATCTAAAAAGCTGCAAATGACTATTCGCCGTGCGGGCAAAGTGTACGAGCAGTTTTATACCCACGGTGTGCCTGATGCGCCAATCAAAGAGATTGGTGATGCGACTAAAACCGGTACTGAAATCCGTTTTTGGCCAAGTGAAGATACCTTCAGCGATGTTGAGTTTCACTTTGAAATTTTGGCAAAACGCGTACGTGAACTGTCATTCCTGAACTCAGGCGTCGGTATTCGTTTAGTTGATGAACGTGACAACAAGAATGAATTCTTCAAATACGAAGGCGGTATTAGCGCATTCGTTGATTATTTGAACCGTAATAAAACTCCCGTCAATAAAGACGTATTCCACTTTATGCAAGAGCGTGAGGATGGTATTACCGTTGAAGTGGCGATGCAGTGGAATGATGGTTATCAAGAAAATATTTTCTGTTTTACCAACAATATTCCACAGCGTGATGGTGGTACTCACCTAGCGGGTTTCCGTGGCGCCTTAACGCGTAACTTAAACAACTACATGGAAAACGAAGGCTATAACAAGAAAGGCAAAACTAACGCGACAGGCGATGACGCCCGTGAAGGTTTGACCGCCGTTATCTCTGTTAAAGTGCCCGATCCTAAGTTCAGCTCACAAACTAAAGATAAGTTAGTTTCGAGTGAAGTGAAATCTGCGGTTGAACAAACCATGGGTGAGAAGCTGAACGATTATCTGCTGGAAAACCCAGCCGATGCTAAGTTGATTGTCGGTAAAATTGTCGATGCGGCCCGTGCCCGTGAAGCGGCGCGTAAAGCCCGTGAAATGACTCGTCGTAAAGGCGCGCTCGATTTAGGTGGTTTGCCAGGTAAGCTGGCCGATTGCCAAGAGAAGGACCCTGGTCTTTCCGAAATTTACATAGTGGAAGGTGACTCTGCTGGCGGTAGCGCTAAGCAGGGACGTAACCGTAAGAACCAAGCGATTCTGCCACTGAAAGGTAAAATTCTAAACGTTGAGAAGGCACGCTTCGATAAGATGTTGTCTTCTCAAGAAGTGGCCACACTGATCACGGCGCTTGGCTGTGGTATTGGTCGTGACGAATACAATCCAGATAAGACGCGTTATCACAACATCATCATCATGACGGATGCTGACGTCGACGGCTCGCACATTCGTACCTTGCTGTTGACCTTCTTCTTCCGTCAAATGCCTGAATTGATTGAACGTGGTTATGTGTATATTGCTCAGCCACCACTATTTAAAGTGAAAAAGGGCAAGCAAGAACAGTATTTGAAAGACGAGCCTGCATTGACTCAATATCTTACGACTCAAGCATTGGATGGCACTATTGTGTACCCAACGCAAGGTGCGATTGGTATGTCAGGTGAGCCGTTAGAGCGTTTAGTGACTCAGTATCGTGAAGTGGAAGCGATTGTTGCCCGTTTAGAGCAACGCTACCCAACGCACATTACTAACCGTATGCTTTACCACCCAATGATCACCAACGAGATGTTGGCCGATGAAGGCAAGATGAAAGAGTGGATCGATGCCTTTATCCATGAGCTGGTGGAAATGGAAAGCAGTGGCGTACTGTATTCTGCTGAGCCGATTCTCGATCCTGAGCGTAAAGTGTATTTGCCTAAGATCACTATTCGTAAACACGGTATCGATACTAACTATCTGTTTACTTATGACTTCTTCCAATCAAGTGACTATCAACGCATCGGCAAGTTAGGTGCGGCGTTAGATGGCATGATTGAAGAAGGCGGTTATGTGCAACGCGGCGAACGTGTGAAAGAAGTCGGCAGCTTCCTTGAAGCGCTAGATTGGACGATTTCTGAAGCCAAACGCGGCTTATACATTCAACGTTATAAAGGATTGGGTGAGATGAACCCTGAGCAATTGTGGGAAACTACAATGGATCCTGAATCACGCCGTATGTTGCAAGTCACGATTGATGACGCCGTGGGTGCCGATCAATTGTTCACTTGTTTGATGGGTGACCAAGTTGAACCTCGCCGTGAGTTTATCGAAGCGAACGCATTGAACGTGGCTAACTTAGACGTGTAGTGCTAGATGCGCAATGCGTGTTAGTACGTGAATGATTAAGGGAAAGCCAAGGCTTTCCCTTTTTTATTTCTATGATTTATCTCTTCTATCGATCAATACCCGCTTCATCAGCTGCAACAATTTCAGTCTCAGCTTTAGCCGCACTCATCCACGCCTGCATTTCCGGACAGCTGATCACATGCTGCATATAGGCACTGCTTGCCTGCGAGACTTCAACACCGTAGGTGAGAAAGCGCATGACCACAGGGGCAAACATCATGTCGGCAATCGACCATTGGCCAAATAACCAAGTACCTTCCGCATGTGATGGGGCGAACTCGGCCATTTGTGCTGACCAAATCGCATCGATGCGCTCAATGTCTTTGCGGACCGCATCAGTGAGCTCAACATAACGGCTCGCGCGTATGTTCATTGGTAGAGCGTTACGCACGGCATTAAAGCCAGAATGCATTTCACTGGCAATCGATCTAGCCTTGGCTTTTTGTTTAGGATCTTGCGGCCATGCACTACCGGCAAGATAGGTGTCGTTGAGGTATTCGCAAATCGAGAGTGAATCCCATACCGTGATATCGCCATCGACTAATGTCGGTACTTTTAACGTCGGCGAAATGATTTTTAGTTGCTGATAAAAGCTGTCGGTATCGAGTTGCAGTAATACTTCGTTGAACTGCACGCCAGATTTCGCGGCCATTAACCAAGCCCGCAGTGACCAGCTAGAGTAGTTTTTATTGCCAATATAAAGATCCATTGTTTGTCCTTGAGTGAAATGCCGAGTGTTTCTGCAAAGCTACTATATGGGCTCATTTCACC
This sequence comes from Shewanella scandinavica, assembly GCF_031932065.1. NCBI lineage: Bacteria > Pseudomonadati > Pseudomonadota > Gammaproteobacteria > Alteromonadales > Shewanellaceae > Shewanella > Shewanella scandinavica. Next base: position 37,432 of record NZ_JAUOES010000024.1, on the reverse strand, counting down.
TATGACTAATGAATATTTTACCCTTTCTACATCCGCTAATACGCGTCATTTCTCTTGAGCTTTCGAATCACTTTTATTGAATTTAAACCACTCACCGCATTGGGATAATTTAAGCATATCTTAATTACTTCGTTCGATGGAACTCGTCGGGATGAAGACTAACTGATGAGAACTGTGGATGTGGCTGCGAGTGATCTATCCGGCGAGCGTGCTGATATTAATGTTACCAGCTGTGGTAAACGCCGATGAGGCTAATAAGTTATTGAACATGTGTAAGGCCTGCCATGGCGAGTCTGGCGTGAGTCGTTTTGAGCATATTCCTAACATTGGATGGCAAAACTCGGATTACCTGTTGAAGCAGCTTCGAGCCTTTAAGACGGGAAATCGCCAAGATCCCACTATGACTAAAGTCGCCCAATTGTTGAGCGAGGCTGATATGCAGCAGATGGCGGATTACTTTTACCTCGGAAAGGACAAATAACATGGATCTTAATCGTCGGATTTTTATTAAAGGAGCGGGAGCGACGTCTGTGTTATCAGCTTTACCCGTTAAGTGGGTATTTGCCGATCAGCTTCCCGCAGCCGTTACTCCTCTGGATATATCAGCATTAACATGGACTAAGGCTGAGGACTTGCCGAGTTACTTCAAAGTGTTAAACACTCATCCACTGAATGCGTTTCCGCCTGAGCATAAACTTGCTCCTGCTGTGACACCAGCAGATGCCTCATTTATCCGCTGGAATGGCATAGTTCCTGATTTTAAGGCGCTGGATGCTAAGACTTGGACTTTTAAAGTGGATGGCGAGTCCGTTGCTACCCCGAAAACCTACACAATCGATGAGCTAAAGCGCCGCTTTAAGCATTACACATTACAGTTACTGATTGAATGTGGTGGCAATAGCCGTTCAGGCTTCTTTCCTAGTACGAAAGGCAATCAATGGAATAATGCTGGGGTATTTTGCTCCGAGTGGACGGGTGTCTTGGTGAGCGACGTGCTTAAGGATTGCGGTATTAAAGCCGATGCTATTTACACGGGTCATCACGGTGTTGATCGGCATTTGAGCGGTAAAGGTGAGGCGATTTCACGCGGTGTGCCAATAAAGGCGGCGCTCGAAGAGCTTGGACTCATTGCATGGTCGATGAACGGTGAGGACATTCCTTATCTACATGGATATCCCTTGCGTATTGTTTTTGGTGGCCGGCCGGGATCCGTTTCGCAAAAAGCCGCGACGGGGATCAGTGTGCGCAATAAAGTGCATGATGGACATAAAATGGAAGCGCCAGCATATCAACTCCCTAAGTATCCCATAGCGCCAGGTGAGTCCGTTGACAATAAGGACTACCGAATCATTGAAGAAATGATAGTGAAGTCCTTGATTATCGAGCCTCAATCCGGAACCGAATTAGCTGTGGGTCAGAAGATAGCCATCGCAGGCCATGCTTGGGCGGGATTGCGGGAAGTCGTTAAAGTGGAAGTGAGTTATGACTATGGAACCCGCTGGTTTACCGCTGAGTTAGAAAAACCTAAAAACGTAGCGGCATGGCAGCAGTGGAAGATTGAATTGCAATTACCGTCGCAGGGATATTATGAAATCTGGGCCAAAGCGACCGATAGTGAAGGTGATAGTCAGCCTGTCGTACAACCGCAATGGAATCCTAAGGGATATATGTTTAATGGTTGCCATCGTATTGCCGTTAGAGTGGTGTAATGAGAGTACTGAACAAGCTATTTATTTTTCTTGGGCTAGTGGCATCCAGTATTTCGCTAGCCGCTGAGTATCCAGTGGACCCTAAATCGGGTTTGATCATGGCTCCTGGCTGGGAGTTAGTGAATTATCAGTGTAATGCTTGCCATACCAGCATGATAGTCGTGCAAAATCATGGCGATAAAGCCTTTTGGAAAGAGACTCTGCAGTGGATGGTTGACACTCAAGGCCTGTGGGACTTGTCGGATACTTGGGAGCCAACCTTGAGTTATCTAAGCACTTATTATGGCCAAGTTGAAATGGATATGACGCTTTTTAGGCGTATTCCCTTAGAACCTAGCCTGCAGCCTGCGCTAGTTAAACCTTTCCCTAAGGAGCCAAAATGAAAGCAATTATCATAAGTTTGATTGCGCTATGTGGCTTATCCACAGAGGTCTTTGGAGAGGTTTATCAAGCAGATATAGAGCAAGGTCAGGCGTTGGCTACGGCTCAGTGTGAGTCGTGTCATGGTAATGCAGTGATCGCTATGGCCAAGCAATTCCCAAACTTGAAGGGACAGAAATTTGCTTACCTCAATAAACAGCTCGTCGATTTTAAAGCAGGTTTACGACTCGATTCTTTGATGCAAGCACAGGTCAGCGCGTTAAGCTCTGAGCAATTGCAAGATGTGGCGCTGTTTTATAGCCAGCAAGTTACACCAAACCTAAGTGCGAATTAGCATTATTGTGGGGGGACAATTTGAATGAAGTCGAATGCGGCTTGCTAGGAATGCGGGATGATGCTTCTTGGCCGCTATGATTAAGCGGCTCGTTAACCTAGACTGCGTTGTAAGCGATAGAAGTAGTCATGCCATTCCGCTTGTGCCGTTGCCGCTTGTTCATCGTCAACTAATTCGAATTTAACTGTTTGTCCTGGGCGAGTTTGCGCGAGTTTCCACAGATCGGCTTCAATAATCACGGCGATTTGAGGATGACTGCTGGTGGTTTGCGCATCGGCAAGGAGCACGAGTGGTTGCCCTGAAGCGGACACTTGAACCACTCCGGGCGTGACTGTGTGTGATTGCACAGGGAATGGCTTCGCCAATGTTAACGTATCACCTTTGAGTATTGCACTCGCACGATCACTTTCAGCTGAAAGTTGCCACTGTGTTTGCCAGAATGTTTGCTGAGATTTCAATGAGAAGGCTTGAGTGTGCTTGGTCGCGAGTGCGCGAATATGCCCATCCCAACTTTTTTGAATTGCGCCAACTTGCCTTCTTAGTGGATGAGCTGAACCTAAGGTCAGTCGATCGCCCGCTTCTAATGCGCGGCCATGAAATCCACCGATACCTGAGGTTAAATCGGTAGCGGCAGAATTCATCACTAGCGGTACTTTAACGCCGCCATCAACGGCAATATAAGCACGCATGCCTTTATTTCCCCCTCTAAGACTGAGTTTTTGCCCTGCCTTAATGGAGTAACGCCAGCCGCAAACTATGGGCTTATTGTCTATACGAGCATCGAAATCGGCACCGGTTAAGGCAATCCAAGCGTCGCGTTTAAACAAAAAAATCGATTGGCCAAAGGTTAATTCCAATACGGGTGTATTGTCTGGGTTTGATAATAGGCGGTTTGCTAAACACAGGGCTGGTCTATCTAAGGCGCCAGCTTGGGTTACACCTAAATGTCTATATCCCATGCGTCCGAGATCTTGAACTGTGGTTAGTGCACCCGCTTTTATTACCTCGATCATCAAATATTCCGTCGTTAGCTGGCGAGTATGTCGTGAATGACTTAAAGGGAGACGAAATACGTATCACTTTATGAAGGGTGGACATATTGTCAGCTAAATGCTGCAAGAATGTAAGTTTTTTGAGGTTTCAAGTTGTAACCAAGATTGTCTTTATAAAGGCAGCAATAGCGGGATTGTAGACATCAGAAATGAATTGAATATGTTACACTTAAGCGAGCCATTAGCATGTCTGTAACGTGTTTATGTATCGCTTAAGCTTGATCAAAATGGATTTGAGATGGGCAATATTTAACTGACTTTTTAACAATTATCTATAATGACAGGTTGATGCTTCTTGATTAAATCACTTTTTAATAAGCTGTTTAATATTCGTGATTCGGCGACGGTAGAGAGACCCAAAAGTTTTTCAACGACGGACTTAGGTAAGTCGTTTGAACCTGCGCGAAAGCCAGCTAAACCTCTCGAAGATATTAGCGTGGTATCTGTTGATTTATCTGCTCTCTTTTATAGTTTGTTATTTCCGACACGGGTTAAGGACACTGGCGGCGTAGCCAATAATCTTGAACGTCGAGTCATGGCGGAGATAGAGCAGGCCTTGGCATCACCACAAGTGATCGCCGAGAAAGTGTTAAAGCTACCGTCAAAAGTATTGGAATTAGATCGTAAACTGGCCGATCCACAATTTGATATTAAGGACCTATTAGCGCTCATCGAGCAAGATCCTTTACTGAGTATTGAGGTGCTTAAGTTATGTAATTCCCCTGCATTTAAACGTAGCGATAGGGATATCACCAGTTTGCAGCAGGCTTTGGTACAGCTTGGTCGTGAACAGTTGAGAAAGTTTGTTACCACTTGTCTAGTGCGTGAAATGTTGGATATCAAGCCAATCTATTTCCGTCGTTTTGGGGCTGAAATTTGGCGCCATTCGATGCAGGTTGCTTTTCTTGCCAGTGAGTTAAGCGATGAAGATCAAGATACGGCTTTTTTATTGGGCTTATTACACGATGTCGGCAAGTTGGCCATTTTTAAAATGCTTCTCGATGCATTTGTACAGGCAGAGCCGGGAGAACAGCCTAATTCTGGTTTATTTAGACAAGTGATGACGACGAAATCGTTAGCCTTAAGTTCATTGCTCGCTAAGCATTGGCAGTTACCCAATACCTTTGAAACAGAATTAGACAAGCTTGCCAGTGTGAACTCGCGCCCGCAAGCTGGGCTAGCTGCTGTGGTATGGCGGGCGAATGTGATCAGCGAGATTTCTATGCTGCATCAAGCAGGGCAATTGTCCCCTGAGATTCTGGCGAATTTACTGCAGCAAGTTAACTTAGATCAAACACAATTTGATGGCTTACATCAAAAACTACTGCAGTTTTGATTAGGCCATGTAATACGTTGGATATAAGAAATCAGGGCAATAAAAAACGCGCTATTGAGCGCGTTTTTTATAAATCGATAATTTTAAAAGCTTTAGTATCATTATTGCAGTAGTGATATATCCGCGACGTGCAGGAACTGCTCGCGTAGATTATTCAACAATGCTAAGCGATTGTTTTTCAACGCTTCATCATCTACCATGACCATCACATCTTCGAAGAACTGATCCACGCTTTCACGTAGGCCAGCTAACAAGGTTAAGGCTTGTTGGTAATCGGCATTGGCAAACAAAGGTGCCAGCAGTGGTTGCAGCTCGTTCAACTTGGCCGCTAATGCTTGCTCTGCGGCTTCAGTTAACAGACTCGCATTGATCGTTGTCGGTAAAGCACCTTCAACCTTAGCCAGAATGTTGGATACTCGTTTGTTCGCTGCCGCAAGGGCGCTAGAAGCTTCTAGGCTTCTAAAGTGTGATACCGCATTGATACGGCTATCAAAATCAGCAGGGCGTGTTGGGCGACGTGCTAGCACGGCTAAGATCACATCAACACCAATACCTTTATCTTGATACCAAGCACGGAAACGAGCCATTAAGAATTCAAGCACTTCCTCTGCTGCGTTTGCGTTGCTTAAGTTAGTACCGTGGAGTTCCTGAGCCTTAGCAATCAGGGTTACTAAATCCAGTGGCAGTTTGTTCTCAACGATAATACGTAGCACGCCAATCGCCGCGCGGCGTAGGGCAAAGGGATCGGCTGCGCCTTTTGGTGCTTGGCCAATACCAAAGATGCCGACTAAAGTATCGAGCTTATCTGCTAATGCGACTGCGCAAGATACGCCTGCATTAGGCACAGTATCGCCAGAGAACTTAGGCTTGTATTGCTCTTCCATCGCAACAGCAACAGCTTCAGTTTCACCATCGAGGCGGGCGTAATGCATGCCCATAGTGCCTTGAGTATCGGTAAATTCCATCACCATATTGGTCATCAAATCGGTTTTAGATAACAAACCAGCACGGGCTGCATCAACCGCATTCGCGCCAGTTTGCTCAGCAATAAAGGCGGCTAGGGCAGAGATACGAGTCACTTTGTCTTTTAATGTACCGAGTTGCTGTTGGAACAGGACGGTTTCTAAGCTAGGTAAACGTGATTCCAGCGTGTGTTTTTTATCGGTATTAAAAAAGAATTCTGCGTCGGCAAGACGTGGACGAACGACTTTCTCGTTGCCAGAGATAATTTGCGCAGGATCTTTAGATTCTATGTTGGTCACAAAGATAAAGTTTGGCAGTAACTTGCCCGCGTCATCAAAAACTGGGAAGTATTTTTGATCGCCCTTCATGGTGTAGACCAAAGCTTCAGACGGTACGGCTAGGAATTTTTCTTCGAAGCTGGCGGTCAATACCACTGGCCATTCAACCAAAGAGGCGACTTCTTCAAGTAGGCTATCTTCGATATCGGCTGTGCCACCAATCTTAGCGGCGGCTTTTTCGGCATCGGCTTTGATTAATGCTTTACGGCTTTCGTAATCGGCGATGACTTTGCCTTTTTCTTTTAGGTCGGCAAGGTAGTGATCAGCATGGGCTAATTCAAACTGCTTGAGTCCCATAAAGCGGTGACCGCGAACAGTGCGTGCCGATTTGATACCCAGCAACTCACCTTCAATCAACTCGCTGCCTAACAACATAGTCGCTGTGTGCACTGGGCGAATAAATTGGGTTTTATTATTGCCCCAGCGCATTGGCTTAGGGATAGGCAATTTATCGAGTGCACGTTGAGCCATAGCAGCGATCAAACTTTTCGTTTCGACGCCTTCAACTTTAGCGTTATGGACTAACCATTCGCCTTTATCTGTGACTAAACGTTCGGCTTGTTCAACTGTAATACCATTACCACGTGCCCAACCTTCGGCAGCTTTCGTCGGCTTACCTTCTGCATCAAAGGCTGAACTCACGGCGGGGCCGCGTTTTTCAACCACTTTATCAGCTTGTGCAAGGGCCAGTTCGGTAACGTTAATTGCCAGACGACGTGGCGCTGCATACCAAACGGCTGAGCTAAAGGCTAAATCGGCTTTGGTGAGTTCTTCGGTAAAGTTAGCTAAAAAGGATTCAGCCAGTTTACGCAGTGACTTAGGTGGTAATTCTTCCGTGCCTAACTCTATGAGTAAGTTTTCAAAATTCATGTTTTTACCTCTACTTACACATTGGGAAGCCAAGCGCTTCGCGTGCCTGATAATAGGATTCAGCAACCGCTTTCGCCATAGTACGAACGCGCAGAATATAACGCTGACGTTCTGTCACTGAAATGGCGTGGCGGGCATCGAGTAAGTTGAAGGCGTGTGAGGCTTTCATCACTTGCTCGTAGGCGGGCAGAGGTAAAGGTTTTTCCAGTGACAATAAATGCTGACACATTTTTTCGCACTGATCGAACAGGGTGAACATAAAGTCCACATCGGCGTGCTCGAAGTTATAGGTCGATTGCTCGACTTCGTTTTGATGAAACACATCGCCATAGGTGATGCGCCCCAGCGGACCATCGGTCCAAACGAGATCATAAACACTATCAACACCTTGGATATACATAGCCAGACGTTCTAGGCCATAGGTGATTTCACCTGTGACTGGGCTGCATTCGATGCCGCCAACCTGTTGGAAGTAAGTAAACTGAGTTACTTCCATACCGTTAAGCCAGACTTCCCAGCCTAAGCCCCAAGCACCTAGTGTTGGTGATTCCCAGTTATCTTCCACAAAGCGGATATCGTGGATTTGAGTATCGATACCCAACGCTTGCAGTGAGCCTAAATACAGCTCTTGAATATTGTCAGGTGAAGGCTTCAACACGACTTGGAATTGGTAGTAGTGCTGCAGACGGTTAGGGTTTTCACCGTAACGACCGTCCGTAGGGCGGCGCGATGGCTGCACATAGGCACTGCTCATAGGTTCTGGCCCTAAAGAACGCAGGAAAGTTTGTGGGTGGAATGTTCCCGCGCCGACTTCCATATCTAGAGGTTGAACGATTGCACAGCCTTGCTGTGCCCAATATTCCTGCAGGGTGAGAATGAAACCCTGAAATGTTTTTACGTCGTGTTTTGTCGTCATGTCTACTTGTCTACTGCCGTCAGCCTGAATAGAAAATGGGTTCGATTATACCTTGTAGATATCTGCTTATGTAGGTTATTTTTTACCTTCTTAATTAAAACAATAAGGTTATATACCATGGAAGAGATCCGTTGTGGCTGGGTAAGTGATGATCCCTTGTATCGTGAGTATCATGACAAAGTGTGGGGGCGGCCGGTTTATGATCCTAAGGAGCTGTTTGCTAAGTTGTGTTTAGACGGTCAACAGGCCGGATTATCTTGGATTACGATCCTGAAGAAACAACAAAACTATGAGCAGGCCTTTGCCAATTTTGAACCAGAAGTGATTGCTGGCTTTGATGAGGCGAAAGTCGAGGAACTTATGTTGAATCCCGGCATAGTGCGCAATCGTTTGAAGGTGAACTCTATCATCAAGAATGCCAAAGGATATTTGGCCTATACTGCCGATGGGAAGGATTTCTCTGCATTTTTATGGAGCTTTGTTGGCGGTGAGCCCATAGTTAATCAGTTTACTGCTATGTCGCAGGTTCCAGCGCAAACGCCAGAATCTGAAGCCATGTCAAAATCCTTAAAGAAACTCGGATTTAATTTCGTCGGCCCAACAATTTGTTATGCCTTTATGCAGGCGGTGGGTATGGTGAATGACCACCTTGTAGAGTGTATTTCTTACCAGGCCTGTGTTGATTCCTGTGCCGGTCAGCATAACTGCGAACATCAGTAATCGCTCATCTTGCTGATGTGATGTAGGACAGTACTCATAGCAATATTTGAGTTCTTGTCCATATGCACAATAAACAATGCACAAAATGTAAAAAAGCATGTTCCACGTGGAACATGCTTTTATCTTCATTGGTGATATCTGGTTAATCCAAATAATTAAAACAGGAAAGCGAATCTCCCATTCTAGCCTTGAGGATAGAGTTTAGATTTTCTCAAAGAAAAACGGCTTACGTTTTTCCTTATCCCCATTAAGTTCATTCATCGTCTCAGCATTAAAAAGCTTACCGTTGACCATGGTATAAGTGACTTTATCTGTGACGCGAATATCGGCTAATGGATCACCATCAATAACTATTAAGTCTGCGAGCTTACCTGCTTTAATCGAGCCTAGCTGTTGTTCCATACCAAAGGTTGTCGCAGGATTAATGGTGGCCGTTTTCAATACCTCCATATTGCTCATGCCACCTTGGGCGAACATCCACATTTCCCAATGCGCCGCTAAACCTTCGCGCTGACCGTGGGCGCCTATATTTGGGTGAACACCTAACTTATTGAGCTCATTAGCGACTTTTGCAACATTGAAATGATTGTAGTGGCCATCTGGTGCATGCGGGCGTCGCATGGATCTCGCCTGCAAGATATCGGCGGGGACATACATCGATAGACGTGGATGCGCCCACACATCGGTTTTATCGTACCAGTAGTTTTCGCCTGAAATACCGCCATAGGCAACCACTAAGGTTGGAGTGTAACCGACTTTAGTTTGGCTCCAGAATTGTTTGATATCGTTATAAATCGTCGCGACAGGCAAAGAGTGTTCAACCGTTGTATGGCCATCGGCGACCATAGTCAGGTTATGTTGCAGCAAACTGCCACCTTCTGGCACGACCATCATTTCGAGTTCACGTGCGGCGGCGATGACTTGCTGCCTCTGATTACGGCGTGGCTGGTTGTAGCTTTTTACGCTAAACGCCCCGACTTTCTTCAGACGCTCAAGATGAAACTTAGCATCATCGAGTGAGTCTATGTGTGATGTGTAGCCTGGCGCATTGGCACCATACAATATGGTACCAGTAGAGAAAATACGTGGGCCAACTATGTGTCCTGCTTTTTGTTGCTCGGAAGCGGCAAAAATCTCTGTCGTGTCATTCGAGGGATCGTGAATAGTGGTGACACCCAAAGATAAACCGGAATACAGAGCCCAGTTCTGTTGTGGCACAATTTCATCATCTGCTTGCGGTCCATGGGCGTGGGCATCGAATAGCCCTGGCATGATCGATTTTCCTTTGATGTCGATGATCTGTGCATCTTTTGGAATCGCGATATTGGCATCACCAACGGCGACAATATGATTGTCTTTGACTATGACCACGCCATTATTGATGACTTGGTCATTTTCCATTGTAATCACTTTGCCACCGATGAAGGCGATTGTTCCACGTGGAACATCGGCCTTTTCGGTAAAGCCTAAATTGATAATGCTTGGCTGAGCTTTTTCATCTTTGTTGAGATATTGAGTATCAACCTTGGCTTGATAAAGTTCGGGGCCAAGTGTCCAATACAGTTGGTTGCTTTTACTGTTCCAACTGATACTTTCACCCGCACGGACACTCAATTGGCTTACGGGTAGATTGTTGGCATTGGGTCCAATCTCAACGGTTTCACCGTGTTTAGCAAAAGGCGTCACCCAAACCTTAAAGCGTTCGGCAAAGGCGAGTTGCTCACCATCGGGTGAAACCCTAAATTCAGTCGCATGCTTGCTGCTGTAATGAACCCGTTTATCGAAGCCATCTAAGTTGATAGATGATAACTGTGGCGTTTCATCTTCGCTGCTATTCATAAAAAAGACGCGATCGGTATTGGCACCAAATTGAGCTTGGTAGCCATCGGCACTGATCTTGCTATTTTGTTTGCCTTTGATATCGACTTTATAGAGTCCAGGTTCTTGCGACCAAGTTCTTGGTGTGAGGTTACCGCCTTGGGTTTTACGATACACCACAAGTTCACCATCGGGTGAAAAGGTGGGTTCTACGTACTTTCCTGGCTCAGATGTTAGCTGCTTAGGTTTGCCACCTTTGGCACTAATGACTTGCACTGTTCCTTGGTCTTGGTCATTCCAAGTGGTGAAAACAATATTTTTGCCATCGCGTGACCATTGTGGATACAGTTCTTCAATCCCATTATTGAGTTCAGTTAAGCGCGACATTTTTCCATCGGGTAATGATTTTAACCAAATCTTCCCTAGTGCTTCGAAGGCGACTTTACTGCCATCGGGAGAGACCTGCGCCATACGTAGCATTTTGACATCGAAAACATCTTTATCTATATCTTGCTTAAAGCGTACTGAGGGTTGTACTGCTAACTCAGTTTTTACGCTAAAGGGGATATCTGTGAGTGTTTTGCTGGCAACATTCAGGCGGTTAATCTTTCCCTTCGCCCAGAAGAAAATATCCTTGTTATCTTGAGTCCATGCCATTGTTGGATAGACGCCATGAATCGCCCAAGTCTCTTGCATATCACGGTCTAGTTCGCCAAACAGTTTAGTGGTTTCACCAGACTTGAGGTCGAGTAGGTAGAGTGATGAATTAAAATCATCGCGCTTTATATAGGCGAGCTTAGTTCCATCAGGACTTGGTGTTGGTCGAATTGCGCCACCCGTACCTTCAATCAAAATTTCAATGTCACCGGTTTGGGTATCATAACGTTTGATTTTGTAGATACCGTTAACTGAGTCCTTTGAATAGTGGAATGTTTTGCCTGGCGTATCATCTTGGCTAAAGTAGATATAACGGCCATCGGGCGAGTACGCGGGTTCGCCTAAATCTTTCTGATCATTTGGGCGTTCAGTTAGTTTGACGCCTTCGCCGCCCGCTACGTGGTATAGCCACACTTCACCCGCACCTAAACTGCGGCTGGCGGTAAAATGCTTACGTGCAACAAGATACTGAGAGTCAGGGCTCCAAGCGGGACTGTTTAATAGTCTGAACGTTTCTTGGGTGACAGTTCGTGGATTGCTACCATCGGCATCCATGATCCAAATGTTATCACCACCATCGCCATCTGAAGTAAATGCAATGTGCTTACCATCTGGGCTATAGACGGGCTGCATCTGCCAAGCAATACCTTGGGCTAATGGCTTAGCTTCACCGCCTGATACTGGGATTTGATAAATGTCGCCGAGTAAGTCGAAGACGATATGCTTACCATCTGGACTGACACTAAGGTTCATCCAAGTGCCTTCATTAACGTCAATTTTGACTTGCTCAAAGGGGGCATTCGCTGGAGCGTTAACATTCCATTCGGCCTCCTTCGTTTCTGCTGCGTTAACGGCTAGGGTATTCATCCCTAGAGCGAGGGCGATATAAAGCGGGGTAAGTTTAGATTTCAATATGTCACTTCCTGTTATCGTTCTTATGGACTGCTTGAGTGGTATTAATTTTAAGATGAACTTTTGTTAATACTTAGTCTAGTTATCGCATAAATAGGGAAGAAGGAACACGTAAATACTGTTTCAATTGATGACCGAGCGAAGGATAAGTCATGGCGATATGGATAAGAGAGTTGGCATAGCAGAAATAGAACCAAGTTACTTGGTTCTATTTACAGAGCAGTATGGAGAATTAATCAAGAGAGCCGACTAGCTTTGAATAAAATTAGCTCGGATTCACCAGAGTGATCTCATCACCTAAGTGGATCATGGCATCATTTAATACTCGGCAGGTTACACCACCTCGCCAATCTGGCGTGAGCGCGGCTTCTAAACCGACATGTGCTATTTCCATTTTTTTACAGGGGTCGGTTTCACCCGTTATTTCGAGTCGCAAATCACCGATCTGTAAATGTTTACCAACATCGGCACTGCTAAATACGAGATCATCAACGAGCAGATTTGCTCTGCGAGTCGTCCAAGGTAAATCTGCCTCGATACTATGGCAGGCCTGTTGCCACTGAATTTTAGAAAGCACAGTGACTTGGCGTTTGCCTGGGCGACCAAACACATCTTTCTCTACGCCACTGAGTTGGGTGACATTGGCACAGAGAACTTCATTCATTGGGCCGCGTTTTACAGTTTTATAGGCAATCGCCAGCAGTTTTGGCATAGTTTCTCATATCCTTTGTTTTATGAGTAAGTCGTTAACGATACGACTTAAAGTCCTTTTTTGATCAAATATTGATATGGCGTTTGCGTGGTTTCACTGGCAATTAAGGTGTGATCCATAAACTCACAAAAGCTCGGAATATCACGCGTCGTTGCAGGGTCATCGGCAATGATCAGCAGTGTCTCGCCGGCAGCCATTTGTCTTACGGTTTTACGCACCATCATTACAGGCTCTGGGCAGCGTAAACCAAGAGCATCGAGTCTATGCTGTGCGGTTGAGAAAGCGTCGTTCATATTACCTCTACTGAACGGTTAAGCAGAATTAGCTAATGTTACTCCAGCCCCCATGATAAACCAAGTTGGCGGTTTCAATTTGTGATCTGGTTTCATTGATGTGTTCTATCAATACGAATGTTAGATATTGAATGTTCCACGTGGAACATTGATGGCGAATGGGTTTAAAAATTACTCGACGGCTTTATCAACGCTTTGAGATTGAGAGATTGAATGGACATCTGCGGTACTATTCTCAGGTGCTAAATCATTTGCTGCCGCCATAGTTTGTTGCTGCTGTTTGGACGCACGTTTGTAGCTATACATTCGCTGATCGGCTTTATGAATTAAGCTATTGGCTTCTTCATATTCGTAGGGCCCTGTATCAATAATGCCAAAGCTTAAGGAAATATTGTTTAAACTGAGTTTTATTTTTTGATTGAATCGAGTGATGAAATTATCCCGAGCTTGTTCTTCACGGCAGTTAGGCATAATGATACAGAACTCATCTCCACCATATCGAAAGCAATGATCCTCGGCACGAGTGATTTCTTTAATCGCTTTTGCTACAGCACGGAGTACTTCATCCCCAGATCTATGGCCTTGGGTGTCGTTGAATGACTTAAAATCATCTACGTCTAAGTAGATCACGCTGACGGGTTCGGCACGCCTTTGGGCGGCCCTGAGTATGCGCGTTGCCGTTTCTTGTAAATGCCTAACGTTGAGCAGGCCTGTTAAGGGATCGGTTTGCGATAGTTCTTCTAACTGCTGTGTCCGCTCTTTGACTTTGCTTTCCATGCTTTGGGCATATTTTTCGGCTTTATCCTTAGCGTTCTCAATCTCGGATACTAAGCTGCGAATATAAGTATCAAATACCAGCGTGACATCAAACAGCACCAGTTTATCAATCGCGACACGGATACATTCGCCTTGATGTGTATCTTGCACTGAACAGTTGATCACGGCGTAGATAAGCTCTTTTAGTGTGTGTACCGCAGACAGGTAAAGCTTAGGCTCAACACCAATGCGTTTATGGACCAACCCAATCCGCAGGCGATTGTTTACGTACTCAAGATCATAAACACCATTAAATAAATCGAGCACATATCTTCTCTGTGCGGTACGTAAGCGGGCAAGGGTGTCTGAGTCTCCGATCAGCAGCGCAATTTCTGAAACGCTGGTTTGTAAGCCATAAAAGTCATCGACGATTTTATCGATGTTTTCTTCAATGATGGGCTTAAAGGATTGCAGGGCCTTTACGTCCGCCCCAGTAAAAGAGAAGAGCGCCTTACGAGACTCGATCTCCAGCTCAGTGATCCGCATTTGTTCGAAAAGGGTCTGTTCCGTTTGTAGCATCAGGCATTCCTCTTGTAAAACAACGAATTGCATCCTTGCACTACACTGCCTAGATTTGGCTGATGATTGCTTGCCTGTTGTCGTCCACAATAGCCAGTGATGCCCTTGTAGTTAAGTTGATAACGGACTGATTTTCAAATGAACAGCAGAAGAAATGAGAAATATTAATATTTACGCTGGCAGAAAATTTGGCATAAAAAAGCCGGAACAAGTTCCGGCTTTGAAATTATTCGAGTAACGAATTAAACGCGTTCGAATACAGTGGCGATACCTTGGCCTAAACCAATACACATGGTCGCTAACCCTAAGGTCGCGTCTTTGTCTTCCATTAAGTTGATCAGCGTCGTAGAGATACGAGCGCCTGAACAACCCAGTGGGTGACCTAGTGCAATTGCGCCGCCGTTGAGGTTGATTTTGTCATCAACCACATCTGCTAAACCTAAATCTTTCACACAAGGTAAAGACTGAGCAGCAAACGCTTCGTTAAGTTCAATCACATCTAAATCGGCAACGGTAATACCGGCACGAGCCAGTGCTTTTTGCGTGGCTGGCACTGGGCCGTAACCCATGATAGCCGCGTCACAACCTGCAACCGCCATAGAGCGAATGCGTGCACGAATCGGCAAGCCAAGTGCGCGCGCTTTAGATTCTTCCATGATCAACATGGCTGAAGCGCCATCTGACAGTGCAGAAGAAGTACCAGCAGTCACAGTACCGTTTACTGGATCAAACACGGGGCGCAGTGCAGCCAAAGATTCCATTGTGGTTTCTGGGCGGATCACTTCGTCTTGCAGGACTTTAATTAAGGCGCCGTTAGCATCGTGACCTTCAATGCCATAGATTTCTTTGGCAAAGCGGCCTTCAACCGTTGCAGCATAAGCGCGTTGGTGTGAACGTACCGCAAAAGCATCTTGCTGCTCACGGGTAATGCCGTGCAGTTTACCCAGCATTTCAGCCGTTAAACCCATCATGCCAGAGGCTTTTGCCACGTTGTTAGCAAGACCTGGGTGGAAGTCGACACCATGGCTCATCGGCACATGGCCCATGTGCTCTACGCCACCAATAATAAAGGTGTCGCCCATGCCAGTCATAATCGCACGCGCAGCTTGATGGATTGCATCCATTGATGAACCACATAGGCGGTTAACTGTCACAGCGCCAGCGGTCTTTGGAATGCCCGCTAATAGCGAAGCGTTACGGGCGATGTTGAAGCCTTGCTCTAGGGTTTGTTGCACACAACCCCAAATCACGTCTTCAATTAGGTTTGGGTCGAGTTGTGGGTTACGCAGCAACAGACCTTTCATTAATTCGGCAGACAGAGTTTCTGCACGCACATTACGAAATACGCCAGCCTTTGAGCGGCCCATCGGAGTACGGATGCAGTCTACGATAACAGCTTGTTTCATGATTAAATTCCTTTCCCGCTAATTAGGCTTGGTAGTAGCTACCGTTATTGGCTGCTAATGTGCGCATCGCATCTGTGACTTGATACAGACCGCCCAAGTGAGCGTATTTGTCTGCTAAGGCCACAAAGTTTGCGACACCCATGGTATCCAAGTAACGGAACACACCGCCTCTGAATGGCGGGAAACCTAAGCCATAAACTAGGCCCATATCCGCTTCGGCAGGCGATGCGACAATACCTTCTTCTAAACAGCGCACGGTTTCGATGATCATAGGGATCATAGTACGGGCAATAATGTCATCGGCTTCAAAGGCTTTTAACTCGCCAAAGGCATCTTTCAATAGACCGTAGCTTGTTGGATCGACATCTTTCTTCGGCTTGCCACGGCTATCGACTGAATAGACATAGAAACCTTTACCATTTTTCTGGCCAAGACGTTTGTTCTCAAACATCACATCAATCGCGTCAGTACCTGATTTACCCATGCGATCAGGGAAACCTTCAGCCATAACGGCTTGGGCGTGATGACCTGTGTCTAAACCGACTACGTCGAGCAGGTAAGCTGGACCCATTGGCCAACCGAATTGTTTTTCCATCACTTTGTCGATTGCAGCAAAGTCGCCACCTTCGGCAAGTAAGCCGTTAAAGCCTGCAAAGTAAGGGAAGAGTACGCGGTTAACGAAGAAGCCTGGGCAATCATTAACAACGATTGGGGTCTTGCCCATTTTGCTGGCATAAGCCACAACAGAGGCGATGGTTTCTTCAGAGCTGTGCTCGCCACGGATAACTTCGACCAACGGCATTTTGTGCACTGGGTTAAAGAAATGCATACCGCAGAAACGTTCAGGTTTCTTCATGCTCTTAGCGAGCAAGTTGATTGAAATCGTTGAAGTGTTTGACGCGATAATTGCATCTTCACTCACATAGCCTTCAACTTCGGCTAAAACCTGTGCTTTGATTTTTGGATGTTCAACAACGGCTTCAACGACGACATCACTGTGTTTAATCGCGGCATAATCTAATGAAGGCGTGATGTTGTTCAGCACTTTGGCCATTTTTTCTGGCGTTGAACGGCCACGGACGACTTGGGCAGACAGCAGTTTAGCGGCTTCATTGAGGCCTAAATCTAATGCTGGCTGGGCAATGTCTTTCATGACAATCGGTGTGCCTTTGCTGGCGCTTTGGTAAGCGATGCCGCCGCCCATAATGCCTGCGCCTAATACGGCCGCGTTGTTGACTTCTTTCGCTAACTTGCCGGCTTTCTTCGCTTTACCTTTAACAAATTGATCATTAAGGAAAATACCGATAAGTGCCTTGGCAACGTCGGTTTTAGCTAGCTTGATAAAGGCTTGATGTTCGATTTGTAATGCTTCAGCACGACCTTTAGTCGATGCTTGCTCAATCACGCTTACAGCAGCCATTGGTGCAGGGTAGTGTTTACCCGCAACCGCAAACACCATGCCTTTGGCTGTGGTGAATGACATCATAGCTTCAAGTTTTGGCAGTGTTAGCGCAGACAGTTTACGGTTACGACGTGCTTGCCAATCCAGCTTTTCAGCAACGGCGTCTTTGAGCATTTGAATCGCAGCAGCTTCTAACGCTTGTGGTGCAACCACGGCATCAACAGCGCCGACTTTCAGTGCATCTTCAGCGCGTTGGTCTTTACCGGTCGTGATCCACTCAAGTGCGTTATCTGCACCAATCACACGTGGCAGGCGAACTGTGCCGCCAAAACCTGGGATGATGCCGAGTTTAGTTTCAGGTAAACCGATTTTGGCTGTGGTGTCTGCGATACGGAAATCGGTTGCCAGAATGGTTTCACAGCCGCCACCTAAGGCAAAGCCTTTGATTGCTGATGCGGTTGGGAAAGGCAAGTCTTCGAGTTTGTTGAAGACTGCGTTGGCTTGTTCAACCCAAGAGAGCAATACGGCGTCATCTTGTGCGAACAGGCCTAAAAATTCGGTAATGTCGGCGCCCACAATAAAGGTATCTTTACTTGAGGTCAGCACTAACGCTTTGATATTGGAATCTTGCTTGATGCTGTCTAATGCCGCATCGAGCGAGGCGAGGGTTTCTCTGTCGAATTTGTTCACCGAACCGGGTGCGTTAAAGCACAGCTTGGCAATATTATCCTCGAGTAACTCAACCTGAATTGTAGGACTTTGGTAGATCATTGCTTGCTTCCTTTTGGCTTAAAAGTGATACCCACCATTATGTGTTGGTGCTAGTACGACTCTCTATCTCACAGCAGCTTCGGCCATCATTTGACCAGTTGTGTGCCAGTGTGCTTCGAAATTCGATAAATTACAACACCCAATTTAAACGACTGTTTAATTTCTTGTCGGCTAGAGTGATTTTTCACCTTTGTGATACACTGCACAGAGTGTAGAACACCTAGGATGCGTTAAATCACTTTGCGGATAAATAGGTCTTTGTGGCTGTTTACCTTAGACGTTTAAACGCTGCAGCCATGCTAGGGTTGAACATAACTCTTAAAGATAATCATGACGTTATTGCTTTAATGTTCTTTGTTCCGCAGCCATGCATTTTAGATAGAGTGACAGTTTAATGTTTTGATTGAATCTGTTGTTCATGATCAGATTAAGATTATGTGAGCAAATTCGGCTCATATTATTAACTTTTATTCATTGCAGGAGATGACAAATGGATCAGTTGGCTCATCACTATCGTGCCCATATTGCCGAGTTAAACCGTCGAGTCGCAGAGATTTTGTCTCGAGAAGCCTTGTCTGGTTTAGTGATTCATTCGGGTCAGCCGCATCGGATGTTTTTGGATGATATCAATTATCCCTTTAAGGTAAACCCGCACTTCAAGGCATGGCTGCCTGTGCTGGATAATCCGAATTGCTGGTTGGTGGTTAACGGCCGTGATAAGCCGCAGCTGATTTTTTATCGTCCTGTGGATTTTTGGCACAAAGTGTCTGATGTGCCTGATATGTTTTGGACTGAGTATTTCGATATTAAGCTGCTGACCAAGGCTGATAAGGTCGCCGAGGTTTTGCCGACAGATATCGCTAATTGGGCCTATTTAGGTGAGCATTTAGATGTGGCCGAAGTGCTGGGTTTTACCAGTCGTAATCCCGATGCTGTGATGAGTTATCTGCATTACCACAGAACCACTAAAACCGAATATGAGTTGGAATGTATGCGCCGCGCGAATCAAATTGCGGTGCAGGGACATTTGGCGGCTAAAAATGCCTTTTATAATGGTGCGAGCGAGTTCGAAATCCAGCAGCACTATTTATCTGCCGTAGGCCAGAGCGAGAATGAAGTGCCCTATGGCAATATCATCGCCCTTAACCAAAATGCGGCGATTTTGCATTACACCGCACTTGAACACCAAAACCCTGCGAAACGTTTGTCATTTCTTATCGATGCCGGCGCGAGTTACTTTGGCTATGCCTCTGATATCACCAGAACCTACGCATTCGAGAAGAATCGTTTCGATGAATTGATCACTGCGATGAACAAGGCACAGCTAGAGCTTATCGACATGATGCGTCCGGGTGTGCGTTATCCCGATTTACACTTGGCCACCCATGCTAAAGTCGCACAAATGCTATTGGATTTTGATTTAGCCACAGGTGATACCCAAGGTTTGGTCGATCAAGGCATAACCAGTGCTTTCTTCCCCCATGGCTTAGGCCATATGTTAGGCCTACAAGTGCATGATGTTGGCGGCTTCTCCCACGATGAACGTGGAACTCATATTGCGGCGCCAGAGGCCCATTCATTCCTACGTTGCACCCGCATTTTAGCGCCTAACCAAGTGCTGACTATGGAACCCGGGTTATACATTATCGATACTCTGCTCAATGAGCTTAAACAAGATAGTCGTAGCCAACAGATCAACTGGCAAACGGTGGATGAGTTAAGGCCTTTTGGCGGTATTCGTATCGAAGATAACGTTATAGTGCATCAAGATAGAAACGAGAACATGACCCGTGAACTCGGCTTGACTGATTGATATAGGGTAAAGATTAGGGCGGATGTGTGCTCGAAAGTTATAGCGTTCCCTGTGAAGATATCGTGATTGAAGAAGAGATAAAGCATAGCCGCTTTATCTCTTTTCTGTTTCATTGCGATAGCTTTGATAAATTTAAGTTAGCACTCACTGACATAAAGCGTGACTATCCCGGCGCCAGCCATTATTGCTCTGCTTTTGTGGCTGGCGCACCGGATGATAGCGTCTTGATTGGTTCGAGTGATGACGGTGAACCCGCCGGCAGTGCTGGTCGCCCGATGTTAGCTGTGTTGCAAGGGGCAAATATCGGCGAAGTGGGTGCTGTTGTGGTGCGTTATTATGGCGGCACTAAACTGGGTGTCGGTGGACTCGTTCGGGCTTATACGTCGGGCTTACGGCAAGGCTTGGTTCAATTACCGACGCGACTTAAACAGTTACGTTATCCCGCCAAGTTGCATTGTGATTATGCGCAGCTACGCGATGTGGAGCATCTATTACAACAAATGGATGCCGTGATTATCGATAAGCAATTTGCCGCAGCGGTCGATATTGTGTTTGAGATAGGCCGGCAGCAACAGGCATTGCTGTGTGAGTCGCTGGCGACGCTCAGTCAGGGAAGTTTGAGGCCTGAGTTTGAGCTGTGATGCCTGCGTAAATTATGCCAAAATAGCCCTAATGCTGAAAATACCTTTGCAGCCAATGGAATGATTGAACTCGCTTAATGCAATATAAAACCATAATAAGAATCATAGGCCTGCTGATTGGTTTATTTTCAATCACTATGCTGCCACCAGCACTGATCGCTGTTTGGTATAACGATGGCGGCGGCACGGCGTTTATGCAGGCATTTTTTGTCAGCCTATTTATTGGTTTCTGGCTCTGGTATCCCAATCGCCACTGTAAAGAAGAATTGCGTACCCGAGAGGGTTTCCTGATTGTGGTCCTATTCTGGACCGTGCTGGGTTCTATCGGTGCCTTACCGTTTATCTTCTCGAGCCAACCTGACCTCAGTTGGACCGATAGTTTCTTCGAATCTTTCTCTGCGTTAACCACCACCGGAGCCACAGTGATTGTCGGGCTCGACTTCTTACCTAAAGCCATTCTGTTTTATCGTCATATGCTGCAATGGCTCGGCGGTATGGGGATTATTGTGCTCGCCGTGGCGATTTTACCTGTGCTTGGCGTCGGGGGAATGCAGCTCTATCGCGCTGAAATTCCGGGCCCAGTGAAAGACAGTAAGATGACCCCGCGGATCGCCGAAACCGCTAAGGCACTGTGGTATATCTATTTATTGCTAACTATTTCCTGTGCGACCGCCTATTGGATGGCGGGCATGAGTGTGTTCGATGCGGTTTGCCATTCATTTTCAACTATCGCTATTGGCGGTTTTTCGACCCATGATGCTAGCATGGGGTATTTTGATAGTTCAGTGATTAACCTTATTTGTGTATTCTTTTTAATCGTTTCTGCGGTTAACTTTAGCGTGCATTTTGCGGCATTTTCACGGCGAGGAATTAACGTTAGAGTGTATTTTAAAGATGCCGAATTTAAGATGCTGGTGGCGATTCAACTCATTCTTACCGCGATTTGTTTCCTCACGCTTTATCATTCGGGCATTTATGATTCGCCGGAAGAAACCTTAGATCATGCCTTATTTCAGGCGGTTTCCGTGGCCACTACCGCAGGGTTTGGTACTGAAAGCTTCCACATGTGGCCGCTGTTTTTACCTATTCTATTGATATTTTCGAGCTTTATCGGTGGCTGTGGCGGATCGACTGCGGGTGGGATTAAGGTGATTCGAGTCATTTTGCTGCTGTTACAGGGCTCGCGTGAATTGAAACGATTGGTTCATCCTAAGGCGATGTTCTCTATCCGTATTGGTTCTAAAGCCTTGCCCGATCGTGTTGTTGATGCCGTGTGGGGGTTCTTCTCTGCCTATGCGCTGGTGTTTGTGATCTGTATGCTTGCACTCATGGCGATGGGATTAGATGATATTACCGCCTTTAGTGCCACCGCAGCTTGCTTAAACAACCTAGGCCCAGGCTTAGGTGCGGTAGCCAGTAACTACGCCAGTATTGGCGATGGCGCCAAATGGGTATTGGTCGTGGCTATGCTGTTTGGTCGCCTCGAAGTATTTACCTTACTGATTTTGTTTACGCCAACTTTTTGGAAGAATTAATCATGCAGACGTTAATAATCTATTCGACGATTGATGGCCAAACATTGGCAATTTGTCAAAAAATCAAGACGATTGCAGAGCAGGCGGGAGAACAGGTTTCGCTGGTCACATTAGCGCAGGCTGAAGCGTTGAGCTTAGCTGATTTTGATAAAGTGCTGATCGGCGCCAGTATTCGTTATGGTAAACATAGACCTGAACTTTACCAGTTTGTGAACCGCCACCATGCGGTGCTCGATACTAAGATTAATGGCTTTTTTACCGTTAATGTCGTGGCGCGCAAACCCTTAAAGAATACGCCTGAAACCAATCCTTATATGCAAAAGTTTCTGCAGTTTTCACTATGGCAGCCACAGTTGCTTGAAGTGTTTGCGGGCAAGATTGATTATCCTAAATACGGTTTCTTCGATCGCACTATGATACGTTTCATCATGTGGATGACTAAAGGACCAACCGATATCACAGGCACCTTTGAGTTTACCGATTGGGAAAAAGTCGACGCCTTCGGTAACCGCTTTAGCCAGCACTAAAAACCATTAAGCCCTAATCACTTGCAAGCGATTAGGGCTTAAATTTAAGCTAGCTTTACCGTGTTACACTGCGCAGTAGCGGCTATGCAGAATCGAAATCACTTGGGTGACTTGTTCGTTCTTGAGCTTGTAGTAAACAATTTGCGAGCTCTTACGGGTATCCACCAGATCTTCAGCGCGTAATACGGCTAAATGCTGGGATAGTGCCGACTGGCTTAATGGCACAGTGGCATTGAGTTCAGTTACGCTCAACTCTTTGTCTAGTAATAGGCATAAAATCATTAGGCGATAAGGGTTCGCTATGGCCTTAAGCCATTTAGCCGCACTTTCCGCATTAGTTACCATTGCAGCTACATCTATGTCATTTTGCATAAGGTCACTCACTTCATCGCTTTTGATTAGATAATTCTAATTGAACACCTGTGTTTACGCAATCATACTGCTCAGCCATGCAGATCTCAATTTTTGCATCTCAGAATATGAGATACGGCTGATTTGTGATCCTATCAGAGGTTTATTTAACGTAATCTTGCCACAATGGTGACATTAACTCAGTGGATCGGTAATTCCCTATGACACGCGTTCTCGTACTTTATTTTACCCGTGGTGGCCACACGGCCAAGATTGCCAATGCAATTGCCGACCAATTAACCTTTCGTGGCGCTAAGGTCGACCTCGTTGATATCAATAGTGCTGCCGCAACTTGTATCAATTGGCCCGATTACGAGGTTGTCGCCTTAGGTGCCTGCGTACTCTATGGCACCTATGATAAGAGTGTGTTCAAGTTTATAGAGCAACATGCAGAGGCTTTGGGTGCATTGCCAAACAGTTTCTTCTGCGTCAACGTGGTAGCGAGAAATCCAGAAAAACGTATTCCTGAGAATAATAAATATCTGCAAAAGTTCATCGCTTTATCGCCGTGGACGCCAGCCGATCTTAAAATTATTGCGGGGAAAGTGGATTATCCTTCATGGCCTTGGTACGACAGGTGGATGATCCAGTTGATTATGAAGATGACCAAAGGCCCAACCGATCCTAAGTCGGTTATCGATTACACCGACTGGGCAGATGTAAAGGTCTATGCCGATCATCTGCTTGAATTAGTCGACGTTACCGCTATTTAGGACGGGTCAGGCTTAATAAAAAAGGCGCTTAACAAGTTAAGCGCCTTTTTAGTATCCAAACTCTACAGAATTAATACTTCCAGAAACTCGGGTGGAATAACACTGCTACGGTCAGAATTTCTAAACGACCGAGGAGCATGCCGAGTGACAACGCCCATTTCGCCACATCGGGCAGGGTTGAGAAGTTACCCGCAGGGCCAATAATCGGCCCTAAGCCAGGACCTACGTTCGTGACCGCCGTGATAGCGCCCGTGAAACTGGTCATAGGATCGAGCCCTGTGAGCACTAAAATTACCGACAAGCCTACAATCACCATTACAAACAACAGCACGAAAGTGATCAGCGAGCGCACGATATCTTCACTGATGATGCGATTGTTGTAGCGTTCCCTAAAGATACCGTTTGGATGACATTGCTGTTTCAATTGCTCACGCATAATGGCGCCAGCAATTTGAAAACGGAAGATTTTAATCCCGCCAGAAGTTGAGCCAGAGCAGCTACCGACAAACATTAAGAACATAAAGGCGATGTTGGCAAAGGCGCCCCAAGCACCGTAATCCGTTAAGCCATAACCTGTAGTGGTCACCACAGAAACCACGTTAAAGCTGGATAAACGCAGTGCATCGAGGAGTTCAATATCGCGGGTTTGCCACAGCCAAAAGCCAATAGAACAAGACACGAAGGTCAGGAAAAACAAGAAGCCTTTGACCTGAGCATCGTTCCAAATCCGCAGATCCCTTTGCTGTATGGTGTGCACAAACATGAGTAGCGGTAAGCCACCCGCCGCCATAAAGAACACGCCAACCCAGTGAGCCGAGTGGGAGAACGCGGCCATTGAGCTATCAGATGTTGAGTAGCCGCCGGTTGATAGGGTGGTCATGGCATGGTTGATGGCTTGAAACCAAGTCATCCCCGCCAGATGATAGGCAACGCAGCAGGCAACAGTCAGCAAAATATAAATAAAGAATAAGTACTTAGCCATGCTCTGGGTGCGTGGTACGGCTTTATCGCTCCAATCCGAAGATTCAGTGCGGAACAGCCGCATACCACCGACGTTCAAGAAGGGCAGAATGGCCACCGCCATCACGATAAAGCCAATCCCACCTAGCCACTGCAATAAAGAACGCCAGATTAAAATGCTGTGATCCATGGTATCCAACCCCGAGAGCACAGTAGAACCTGTGGTCGTGATGCCGGACATAGTCTCAAAGAAGGCGTCGGTATAGCCAATCCCGTGATATAGGGTAAAGGGCATGGCGGCAAACAGGCTTACGATCAACCACGTTAGGCTGGTCAGCAGGAACATATCGCGGATATTGAGGTTAATAGTCTTGCTCTGGCCATTGTGTAAACACAAGCTGGCACTAATGCCTGTCACTAACGCCGACAGCATGAAAGAGCCCACGGTTTCCTCGGCATTGAACACGGCGAGGAGCAGTGGGATCAACATGAAGGCTGTCAGCATGGACAAAAACAGCCCTAAAATAAACAATAGTGGTCTAAAGTTCAGCATAAGTTGGCTTACTTAGGTTCTTAGAAGAAGAAAGCACTTGGTTGGAAAAGCTTCTCGACTTCGCCGACAAACTTTTTATTCACTAGGAATAAGATCACGTGATCCCCTTGTTCTATCACGGTTTTGTCGTGAGCCATTAATACTTCGTCGTTGCGGACAATAGCACCAATGGTGGTTCCCGGTGGCAACTTAATATCGCCAATGGCTTTGCCAACCACTTTAGACGTGCTGGCATCCCCGTGGGCAATCGCTTCAATTGCCTCGGCGGCGCCGCGACGTAGGGAGTAAACGTTACAGATATCACCCTGACGGATATGGGTTAACAGTGCCGAAATGGTGGCTTGCTGGGGTGAGATAGCAATGTCGATATTAGCTTCTTGGACGATATCCACATAGGCTTCGCGCTGGATCAGCACCATGACTTTTTTCGCGCCCATACGTTTTGCCAGCAATGCCGACATAATATTGGCTTCATCGTCATTGGTCACCGCAATAAATACGTCGGTTTGATCTATGTGTTCTTCGAGCAGTAATTCTTGATCCGAAGCGTCACCGCAGAACACGGTAGTATTTTCCAGTTGCTCCGATAAGGCTTCAGCCCGCTCATACTTGTGCTCAATCAGTTTAACTGAGTGGGTGCGCTCGAGGCGTTTGGCTAAACCTAAGCCTATGTTACCGCCACCGGCGATCATAATGTTGCGGTAGGAGTTATCGAGCTTTTGCATTTCGCTCATAACAGCGCGAATGTGTCGACTGTCGGCGACGAAGAAGACTTCATCATCGGCTTCGATAATCGTGGTACCGCGAGGCATGATAGGGCGGCCTTGGCGGAAAATCGCCGCAACCCGGGTATCAATATTCGGCATGTGTTCGCGCAGTGCCGCTAACGCATTCCCCACCAGTGGACCACCATAATAGGCACGAACGGCCACTAGGCTTAGCCGTCCTTCGGCAAATTCGAGTACTTGTAGCGCGCCGGGATATTCAACGAGTCGCTGAATGTAAGCGGTCACTAACTGTTCAGGGGCGATTAATTCATCGATCACGAAGCCGCCGCGGGGGCGACCGTCGCTATTTTTGGTTTCACTGTCGATAAAGAGTTTATCGCGCATCGCCAGATAGGGTTCTGAGCGAATACGGGCAATTTTTGTTGGCGTGCCGAAAAGAGTGTAAGCAATCTGACAGGCGGCCATGTTGCATTCATCGCTATTGGTTACCGCGATCAGCATGTCGGCATCTTCTGCGCCCGCTTCTCTGAGCACATCGGGGTGGGCTGCATGGCCCGCCACAACGCGAAGGTCATATTTATCTTGCAGGGCGCGTAGTCTGGATTTGTCATGATCGACTATGGTGATGTCATTATTCTCACCTACCAAATTCTCGGCCAAGGTTCCCCCGACTTGACCCGCACCTAATATGATAATTTTCATGGCCTTGCTTACTTCCTAATCGGTCGCTTTTAATAAACGGGCGTAATAGAACCCATCCATATTGTCTTGTCCTGGCGTGATTTGCCAACCTATATCCTGTGGCGAATTTTGCTGGGAGAGTGTCTCTAGCTTAGCATCTGCCGTTCTCTCTAAAAACGCACTGATCTGGTCGCGGTTTTCCTGCGGTAAAATCGAGCAAGTAGCATAAAGAAGCGTGCCACCGGGTTTGAGCCACTTCCAGCAATGCTCGAGAATTTGCTGTTGTAGTTCAGCCAGTTCTTCGATGTCATGGTTTTTACGTAACCATTTAATATCGGGATGGCGACGGATCACTCCAGTGGCCGAGCATGGCGCGTCCAGTAAGATACGATCAAATTGTCCACCTTGCCACCATGAGTCAATATTGGCCGCATCGCCATGGATAAGCTCCGCTTTTAATGACAAGCGGTCAAGGTTCTGTTGCACCCGCTCGAGGCGTTTGGCATCAAAGTCGACGGCAACCAGTTTGATGCTTGGCTCAAGTTCGAGTAGATGACAGCTTTTACCACCGGGCGCCGCGCAGGCATCGAGGATTAATTCATTCGCTTGTGGCGCCAGTAATGTCGCCGCCCATTGCGCCGCGCCATCTTGCACTGAGGCCGCGCCTTCATGGAAGCGTGGCAGTGTGGCGACATCTTTTGGATGCGCTAAAAGGATGGCATCGGCACTGCTGCCTTCGCTCGCTTCAATCTCGAGTTCGGCTAAAGCAGCAAGGTATTCGGCACGGCTCTGGGATAAGCGATTGTTACGCAGCCACATAGGTGGGCGTTCATGGCTTTGTTGAATGATGTCTTGCCACTGCTCGGGATAGGCTTCTTTCAAACGCTTAATCAACCAAGCGGGCGTGTTGTAGCTTAAGGTATCTGATTCAGTGCTTAGCGGCGAAAGCTGACGCTGAATGTTGCGCAGTACACCGTTAACGACCTTAACCATGCCTTCAAATTTTAACTGGCGACAGGCTTCGGCGGTTTCTGAAATCGCGGCGTGGCTTGGAATGCGAGTGAAGTAAAGTTGATAGCAACCTATGATCAGCAACTGGTGGATAATCCTTTGCTTACCTTTGAGTGGTTTCGCTAGGCATTCACTGATGCGTTTCTCTATTTGCGGCAGAGTGCGCATCACGCCATAGCAGAGTTCGGCGAGTAGGGCTTTATCTTTGCCGCTGGCAAGGTGCTTTTGTTGATCGGGTAATGCCACTGAAAGTGACACGCCTTTTTCTAATACTTCGAAGATGGCTTTCGCAGCCAGCGCGCGCAAGTTCATACTATTGTGCCTCGTTTGCGAGGCGAGTATTCGGGCTAAACCATTCACCTCGAGCATTGAGAATATCGGCAACATTGAGCGGTTTTTTCCCCGGCAGTTGCATACTCAGCAGGGTTAACACGCCGTCGGCGGTGGCGACTTCTATGCCTTTTTTGCTGGCGCTGATAATAGTGCCCGGAGCGGCTGTGCTGGTGGTTTCACTAACTTGGGTTTGCCACACTTTAATAGTATTGCCTTGGTGCTCAAAGTAACTCACTGGCCAAGGATTAAAGGCACGGACTTCTTGCCAGAGTTGTTTGGCAGATTTATTCCAATCGAGTCTGGCTTCTTCTTTACTGAGTTTTTCTGCGTAGTTCGCTAAGGCTTCATCTTGTTTTTCTGCGGCTAAGGTGCCGTTTGCTAGACCTTCGAGGGCTTGCAATAGGGCAACAGGACCTTGTTCAGCCAGTTTCTCGTAAAGGCTGGCAGAGGTGTCGCTATCTTCAATCGGCAGAGTGGTTTTCAGTAGCATATCGCCAGTATCTAAACCCACATCCATCTGCATAACTGTCACGCCAGTTTCTTTGTCGCCGGCCCAAAGTGCGCGTTGGATCGGTGCGGCACCGCGCCAGCGTGGCAAAATAGAACCATGAACGTTAATACAACCTAAACGCGGTGTATCTAATACGACTTTTGGCAGGATAAGACCGTAGGCAACTACCACCATAATATCGGTATTCAGCGCGGCAAGTTCTTGTTGCGCGGGTTCTTTACGTAATGAACCCGGTTGATACACAGGAATATTGTTGGCGACGGCGAGTTCTTTTACTGGGCTGGCGGTCAGTTTCTTGCCGCGGCCAGCGGGTCTATCGGGCTGAGTGTAAACGCCAATCACATTGTGGTGTGAGTTCAACAGTGCTTGTAAGTGGCGAGCGGCAAAATCCGGTGTTCCGGCAAAGATGATGTTGAGTGGTTTCAAATCTGATCCTATGCTTCTTTGGCGTCCAATCGGGCCGCTTTTTCAAGTTTTTGTTTGATCCGCTGACGTTTTAGCGGCGACAGATAATCGACAAACAATTTGCCTTTGAGGTGATCCATTTCGTGTTGAATACAGATAGCAAAAAGCTCATCGGCCTCAACAATAAATTCGTTGCCGTGCCTGTCTAAGGCTTTTACCGTCACAAATTCGGCGCGATCGACTTTGGCATAAATGCCCGGCACCGACAGGCAACCTTCTTCATTGCAGAAGTCGCCGCTGCTGGCGATAATTTCGGGATTGATAAACACTTTAGGTCGCTCGACTTCATCTTGTAAGTCCATGACAATAAGTTGTTTATGGTAATCCACTTGGGTCGCGGCCAGACCGATACCTTTTTCTTGGTACATGGTTTCGAACATATCATCAATTTGAGTTTGCAGCTCGGCATTAAACTCTGTGATGGGTGTGGCTTGTGTCCGCAATCTTTCGTCAGGAAATTGTAATACTTTTAATTGTGCCATACATAAACTCTTAACAAGTCTGTCAAATCTCTGCCAGTTAGTTATACTGACTGATGCTAATGGGTTAATTTTAATCTTTAGTGCCTATCAATAACAGTAAAAGCTCAAACTAAGAGCCAAACAACATGGAAATACCCATGAAACGGTTAATTTTACTCGCGTTAATGACATTCAATTGCACGTTTGTTGCCGCCGATACCCTTACGCTGAAAGCGGGGCATCCTGAGTCATATGTGGTGAAAAAGGGCGATACTCTTTGGGATATCTCCGCAGCGTTTCTAAATGATCCATGGAAATGGCCACGTCTTTGGGATGTAAACCCACAGATTGCCAATCCCCATCTTATTTATCCTGGCGATCAACTCACGCTCGTGTTTGTCGATGGTCAGCCTCGGCTTGTGCGCAACGGCGACATGGTCGACAGTGCGAAACCCCATGTGAAGAAAAGTCCTGAAGGACGGATCATTGCTAAGAGCAATGCGATTCCTGCCGTCGACTTGGCCTTAATTGAGCAGTATTTAGTGCAGAATCGCGTTGTCGCAACCGACTGGCTTGCCGAGCAACCTATGGTATTAGCAGGTGAAAGCCCATCGCGTCACCATATTGTGGGTGATGTGATTTATATTGATGCTGAACTGCCGATGAATCAAAAGTACGGTGTTTACGAACGTGGTCGTGAGTTTTTCAATAAAGCCTCAGGCGAAGCGATAGGACAAGAGGCCATTTTAGCATCAACTGGGCAAGTGGTTGAGTCTGGTAAGGTTTCAAAAATTAAGTTGTTAACCAGCTTTCGTGAAACCAAAGCGGGTTTCAGAGTCATGCCGATGGAAAGTGATTCCTTGATGTCAGCTTACTTCACCCCAAAACCGGCAGAGTTAAAGACGCCAGCCGTCGTGCTTGCTATCGAATCAAAGATGCGTGAAGCGGGTAAGTTAGATGTGGTGTACTTAGATAAAGGCACCCAGGATGGAGTTGAGCCCGGAGTCGTGTTCTCTATTTACCGTGATGGTGAAGTCATTGTCATCAACAATGATGGTATGCCAGTGCCTGCCACTGAGCGCACTGCCTACGATAACCTGATGGCATCTGTCTCATCGGATCGCGCTATTCAAATGCCAGATATCTATCATGGCAAATTGTTGGTGTTCAAAGTATTCGACAAAGCGAGCTTAGGTTTGATTGTCTCCACTGAGCGGCCTGTGCGTGTCGACGATAAGTTAATTGCCCCAGAGTCTTTAGCCTTAAGAGGTCAGTAATATCTGAACATTTGGTCGATTGGTTAGTTGTTTGCGCTGTATCTGGGCTGGGACCCGCTCGGATCCAACAATTATTAACGCACATGGAAGTGGACGACCTCAGGCAAAGGTTAGAGCACGAGAGAGAAGCGCTACCTTTATCTGACCATCTGCTCCATAGTCTTGCTATTGATTATCAAAAAGTCGATGTCGCCCTCGAATGGCAGCAGCAAGCCGCTGACCATCATCTCGTTTGTTTCTCCGATCCGCTTTATCCGCCGTTATTAAAACAACTCTCAGATCCGCCCGCCGTCCTGTTCGTTAAAGGTTGTTTGGAGGCGTTAGCCCTGCCTTATCTTGCAATTGTTGGCAGTCGTAATGCTTCACCAGGCGGATTGCAGGTCGCTTATCAGCTGGCTGCGGAGATGTCCTCAATGGGATTTGGTATCTGCAGCGGTATGGCTATGGGGATTGATGCCGCTGCCCATAAAGCCTGTGTTGAACATCAAGGGAGAACTGTTGCTGTGCTCGGGACTGGCATTGAGACTGTTTATCCACGAAAACATCGGCAGCTTTATCATGATATTCAGCAGCAAGGCTGTATACTTAGCGAGTTTTGGCCAGATGTCGGTCCCTTTGCGGGGAATTTCCCGAAACGAAATCGGATTATTAGCGGTCTGTCTTTAGGGACACTTGTGGTTGAAGCCTGTCGTAAAAGCGGTTCTTTAATCACAGCGAGGTTGGCGATGGAGCAAGGGCGTGAGGTGTTTGCCGTTCCGGGCTCAATCTTGGGCGGTTACCATCAAGGCTGTCATGATTTATTACGTGATGGGGCAAAACTTGTGGAAACAGCCGCCGATATAGTGGAGGAGTTGGCAAGTTTAACCGCTTACCACCTTGAAGAATTGAAGTTATGCCACCATATACAGCAAGGCGAGATTTGTAATTTGCCATTTTCGTCTCTGTTAGCTAGTGTAGGTTATGAAACTACATCCATTGATGCAGTAGTTGAACATAGTGGGAAAACGATAGATCTGGTGTTAGAACAAATGCTTGAACTTGAGTTGCAAGGTTGGGTGATTGCAGTACCCGGTGGTTACGTCAGAGTAAAGAGGAGCTAGCCATGTTTGATATCCTCATGTATCTATTTGAAAACTATGTTCACAGTGAAGTTGAACTACTAGTTGATGAAGACGAGTTAACCAAGGAACTCACTCGTGCCGGATTTCATCAATCCGAGATTTTAAAAGCGTTAACTTGGTTAGAGCGCTTAGCTGAATTACAAGAAGGTGATAAACCTTATCTTTGTAATCACGATCAGCATTCGTTTCGTATCTATACAAAGGACGAAATGGACAAGCTGGATGTGGAATCCCGCGGTTTCTTGCTGTTTTTAGAGCAAGTTAAAGTGCTGAATGTCGAAACCCGTGAAATGGTGATCGATAGAGTCATGGAGTTGGATGAGCCAACCCTGATTTTAGAAGATCTCAAATGGGTTATCTTAATGGTGTTGTTTAACGCTCCTGGTCATGAGTCCGCTTATGAGCAAATGGAAGATTTAATCTTCGAACAGCCCGAAGGCCGACTACATTCTTAATCGTTGTGAAAGATGAATTATGAGAGAAAGGAGGCTAAGACCTCCTTTTTTGATGCCATAAATTCCTTGATGGCACTGCGCTTGATATCCTAATGCGCTACGACAGGTGGTGAATGATTATGTCTAAGATTGATGAACAATTATTTAGTGCCCACGAACACGCACTGGAAAAAGAATACGAACTTTGCCCTGAATGTGGCAGTGAGTTATCGGTCAAACACAGTAAGCACGGTGGTTTTGTTGGCTGTAATAATTACCCTTGCTGTAATTACACTCGCCCCTTAGTGCAGCACGAATCCATTGAAACTCAAGTGATTGAAGGTTCTGTTTGCCCTGAATGTGGCCACGAGCTGGCGGTAAAATCTGGTCGATTTGGGATCTTTATCGGTTGCACTCAATACCCTAGCTGCACGCATATTGAAAAACAGGATCAAGCGAGTGACAAGCCTGATATCCCTTGCCCAGAATGTAAAACGGGTAAACTGGAGCACAGAACGAGCCGCTTCGGAAAGAGTTTTTATGCCTGTAGCGCTTACCCTAAGTGCAAGTTTATTGTGAATTATCCTCCGGTTGCTGAAGCTTGCCCGAGCTGTGGTTTTGGGATCTTAGTCGAGCGTAAAGGTGCGGCGGGGATGCGTTTAGAATGTCCGCAAAAAACCTGCAAGTACAAGCGCCCCTTGTAGCGAGGCCATTGCATAATATTTGTTGCCTTAGTGCGGCTTGAGTATAATCCCCAACCCGACCGTTAGATGGGGCGGCGAAAATTCGGGTAATGACAAAAACTGATAAGACGCATAAGGTGATTTGATAATGTTGCAGCTACACCCATCCGATATAAAAGACATCATTCTTCAAGGTGGCGTTATCGCTTATCCAACCGAGGCGGTTTATGGCCTAGGTTGTGACCCTGATAACGACACTGCTATCCAAAAGTTATTGGCGGTAAAACAGCGCCCATGGCAAAAAGGACTGATCTTAGTCGCCAGTGATTTTCAGCAGCTTTTAGCCTATGTTGATGAATCGCAATTGACGGCTGAGCAGCTTGAATTTGCATTTTCCAAGTGGCCAGGGCCTTTTACCTTTGTCATGCCAATCAAAGCACATGTTTCAAAATACCTCTGTGGCGAATTTGACTCTATCGCAGTGCGAGTGTCGGCCCATGCTGGGGTACAAGCCCTGTGCCGCGCGCTTAATAAACCTTTAGTGTCGACCAGCGCTAACCTTGCAGGTGAAGATCCCGCATTAACTGCCGCTGAAATCCTCGCCGATTTTACCGGTAAAATCGATGCACTGGTATTAGGTGAACTCGGCGAACAACGTCAACCCTCGACCATCATAGATGCGCGTAGCGGCAAAATTTTACGAAATGGACAATGAGCAAACCAATAATAAGGATAACAAGATGAGTGTGCCTGATGCTGCAGTGGTAAAAGCGTTTTTACTCGATTTACAAAACCGAATTTGTGCCGGTTTACAGGCTCTGGATGGCCAAGCAACGTTTGCCGCCGATTCATGGACCCGCGCCGAAGGCGGTGGTGGCACGAGCCGAGTATTAACCCAAGGTGCAGTATTCGAGCAAGCTGGAGTTAACTTTTCCCATGTGACTGGCGCCGCTATGCCGGCGTCGGCAACGGCGCATCGCCCAGAATTGGCGGGTCGCAGTTTTGAAGCTATGGGTGTGTCTTTAGTGATCCATCCTAACAATCCGTATATCCCGACGACTCACGCCAATGTGCGCTTCTTTATTGCTCAAAAAGAGGGTGCCGATCCTGTGTGGTGGTTTGGCGGTGGTTTTGACTTAACGCCTTATTATCCATTTGAGGAAGATGTGCGCGAGTGGCATCAAACGTCTAAGGATATTTGTGCGCCTTTCGGGGATGAGGTTTATCCCAAGTATAAGAAATGGTGCGATGAGTATTTCTTCCTGCCGCATCGTAATGAAACCCGCGGTGTGGGCGGACTGTTTTTCGATGACTTGAATCAAGCAGGATTTGATCAAAGTTTTAGCTTTATGCAAGCCGTGGGCAATGGCTTCTTAACCGCCTATGCGCCGATTGTTGAGCGTCGTAAGGATACTGAGTTCGGTGAGCGTGAGCGTCAGTTCCAACTCTATCGCCGTGGTCGTTATGTTGAGTTCAACTTAGTCTACGACAGAGGCACTTTATTTGGTCTGCAGACAGGTGGACGTACCGAGTCTATCTTAATGTCGATGCCGCCATTAGTGCGTTGGCAATATGCTTATACGCCAGAGGCGGGAAGCCCAGAGGCAGATTTGTACGATAACTACCTCAAACCACGCGACTGGGTTTAGCCGTTAATCATAAAAAGTGGATGCCATATCCACGTTATTGATTACGCATATGATCGGCCAGAGTTGAAATCGCCTCAAAGATGGCGGCTCGATGCTCTGGCTTTTTAATGTGTTCTTCAATCGCAAATTTCATACAAAACAGCCATTGATCGCGCATTGCCTCATCAATATCGAAATGCATGTGTCGTGCTCGCAATGCCGGATGACCATATTTCTGCTGATAGAGCTGCGGCCCGCCGAGCCAACCACTTAAAAATTCAAACAACTTTTGTTCAGACTCCGCAATGGGCGCCCTATGAATGGCAAGCAGTGTTGTCGTTTCTGCCGAACTTGCCATCTTCTGATAAAAACATTTAGTGATAGCGCGGATCACCTTCTCGCCGCCGATTAAGTCATAGGCGTTAGATTGACTCGGATCGCGATCATCCTGCGGCGGAGTGTGTTTACTAAAAATCTTTTTAAGCCAGTTCATTGGAATAGTCGTTCACTAAATAGAGTGTATTGAGCCGATGGCGCATTATAGCGTGAAACCTAGCGTGAAATTTAGTTGAGCATAATTCGTCTTGCGTGGGCTCAAAAGCGCGGTAGACTGCAAAGCCATTGAACCTAAAATTTCATATCGCTATGACAGACAGATACGCAGTGTTTGGCAATCCAATTAGCCACAGTAAATCGCCGTTCATCCATGGACAATTTGCCGCGCCCACCCAAGAGTCATTAACCTATGAAGCCATTCTCGCTCCGGTCGATGGTTTTGAAGCCTCATTGACGGCGTTTTTCAATGCGGGCGGCAAGGGCGCCAATGTGACTGTGCCTTTTAAGGAGCAAGCTTTTGCGCTGTGTGACAGTATCAGCCCCGAAGCCAAACTCGCTGGCGCAGTCAACACCTTAAGTTTATTGGCCGATGGCACTATTCGCGGTGATAACACCGACGGCTTAGGGCTGGTGGCCGATCTCATCGCTAACTTAGGTAGCTTGCAAGATCAGCGCGTGTTACTCATTGGCGCTGGTGGCGCGGCGCGCGGTTGTATTCTGCCGTTATTAAATGCGGGAATTGCGCAGCTGACCATCAGCAATCGCACCCACACAAAGGCGCAGCTTTTGGTCGATATCTTTACTTCTGTGGATAACGGCGCTTACGTGAGTAAAGTCACCGCCGTAGAAATGAGTGAGCTTGCGGGCGAGTTCGATATCATCATCAATTCAACCTCGGCTAGCCTTGCGGGCGAGTTGCCACCTTTGCCAGCACATATCATCACCACCCAAACCGTTTGTTATGACATGATGTATGGCGCCTCGGTCACCGCGTTTAACCAATGGGCACTCTCCCAAGGTGCTGCGAAAGTCATTGATGGGCTAGGTATGTTAGTCGGACAAGCGGCTAAGAGTTTTACCTTATGGCGAGGTATTGAGCCCGACACCCAAGTGGTGTTGACGCTTTTGCGGGACAAACTAATGGCAGAGCCTAAGTAGGAAGCATGAATCAAAGCATTCTTTTCCCCGATCTGCAATATTGGGACGATGCCCAAGGGCAAATCTGTTTTATGGCGCAATCGCAGGGGATGAACATCAAGTGCTATATCAGTGCTGCTAAATTACGTGAGCTGAATGATTTCTCTGAACAGCCGAGTACCGATGAAGCGGCTACTATGCTGGCATTATTTGATGCGGTGAGATTTGACGCCGAAGAAATGGCAGAAGACTTAATCGAAGCCGAAGAGTTTGATGAGTTTGGCGCAGTTCGCCTAGGCTAGCTTGATAACGAGTTTCAGTGGATAGATTTTGAATCAATAAATAGCAAAAGGCGGCAGAGACTGAATGAGTCTCTGCCGCCTTTCTTATATAGCGATAGTGATACTAAGCGACTAACTATAAGAGATTAGCGCTAAGTGACTAGAGGTTTTGTAATTCAACTAAATACTCGTTTTTCAGTCTGACATAGTTGTCGGCTGATTCTGGCAAAAAGGCCATTTCGGCAGGTGTTAATGGACGAGCCTGCTTAGCTGGGCTGCCTACATATAAATAGCCGCTCTGTAATACCTTGCCCGGTGGCACTAAAGAGCCCGCACCTAAGATCACATCATCTTCTAAAATCGCACCGTCGAGAATAATTGCCCCCATACCCACCAATACTCGATTACCGACTTTGCAACCGTGAAGCATCGCCTTGTGACCAATAGTCACATCATCACCAATAATCAGTGGATGACCATCGGGACGAGCAGCTGACTTACGCGTCACATGCAATATGCTACCGTCTTGCACGTTCGAGCGCTTACCAATACGAATATGGTTAACATCACCACGCGCCGCCACCATAGGCCAAATACTGGCATCAGTATCTAACGCAATATCGCCAACAAGCACCGAAGCTTCATCTACATACACATTATTGCCTAATTGAGGATGAATACCTTGGTAAGTTCTGAGTGGCCCTGACATAGAAAAGTCCCTAATTGAGTGGTTTTTTGTATTATAAAGGTTAAAAACTAGCTGGTCAGGTCAAATATCCAACGAACAGTGAGAAAATGACAATTATCTTAAAAATAGGGGTTGCGCACTTTCTCAATCTCCCTATAATGCGCATCCACTGACACGGCAGACAGCGAAAGCAAGCTGACGAGTTAGGTTGAATTGAATGGCTTTTAACCACTTAATTCAATCGCAGCAAGAAGTTGAAAATACTCCTTGACGCGAAACGGGAAATGCGTAGAATACGCAGCCCTAGCCACCTGGAAGCGTTCGACGCTCAGTGTGGTACTCAATTCCTATTACGGATATTGAGTTGCTCTTTAACAAGATAAAACAAGAAATCTGTGTGGACACTCACAGGTGTTGAGTTAATCGAAACTGCTTAACCTTCGGGTTGGCAGTCAAAAATTTAAATCAATGTAACAATGAGTGTCCATAGCAATATGTACAGTTTGTTTTAGCCCTTCTTTTATAGGAAGTGCGAGAAACAAAAAATCAGAATTCATTGAGCCGCTGAAGTCGTAAGAC
>NZ_JAUOES010000023.1:0-74629 GCF_031932065.1 Shewanella scandinavica | reverse complement strand
TGGTAGCTCGTCGGGCTCATAACCCGAAGGTCGTCGGTTCAAATCCGGCTCCCGCAACCAATTTAACCAGCTTAAGCTGGTTTTTTTGTATCTGAAATTCATAAAACTTTCTGTAAATCATCAGTGCACCACTGGTAACTCGTCAGATTCAACTCTCTATAAATAGCGATCGAAGATCGTCAGTTCAAATCCACTTCAGCAACAGCATTCAAACTAAAAATTTAACCTGATTAGCTGACATCAATGCGTTTTTTGGATTTCAAATTTCGCCATGAAGGTGTCGGACAATATGACTCCTGCCATAGCACCAAAGGAAACGGTGAAAATCATGATGAAAGGTAGAGGTTTCAAATAAGCGGAAGTGAGAACACCTTGACCGAACCAGTGCAGCAACAGACCAAGGATCATGACGCCAAAAGCGAGCTTATCCGCAGCAAAAAACATCGGAATTTCGAACGCCCACAACGCTTTATTTTCCTTAAATTGAGCGAAACCGAAATAGAGATAAAGCAGTAATGCCACGATAGCGATAGAACAAACACTGAGTGTATAGCTTAATTGAGATGTCCCAGCCAAGACTTGATAGCCAATACGAATGGCATAAATACCAACACCCAACCAAAGTATCAGCAATGGCAATAAAATGAGTCCCATTTTTTATCCTTAAAAGTTGAGATAGACACACACTTAGCACCTAAAGCGAGCTCTGAAAATGAGCGCTTAATGCTATCCCAGACCTCGGTTTGTGAAGTGAGCACTTGAAGTAAGTACTTAAAGTTAGGACTTGGAATGAGCACTTAGAGTCCGTTCTTAAAGTAAATGCCTTAAGCAACAGCTAAAATAGCGCCGAGATCAGCATGCTATTTTATCCGCGCCATATGATACACACTGACAAACTCACCATTTCTAAAGGCAAAATCCTTCGACTCACCTTCAATCACAAAGCCAAACTTTTTATACAGACCAATGGCGGCATGATTATCGGTATAAACCGTTAATTCAATTCGTTTTATATTCATCCATTTATCGGTAAGCTCAAGCATAGCATTAATCAAGGCGCTGCCAACACCGCGGCCTTGGTAGCTGTCTTTTACCCCCATTCCAAAGGAGGCAACATGCCTACGACGGGGTTGATCGTACACCTCAAAACCCAACTCGCCGACAATTTCACCTTCAATCTCTGCGACATAGCGACTAATATGATTCGATGTTGCCGCAAGGCGTGACTCCCATCTATCGGTCGATGGCCAAGGGAGTTGTAAGGTACCAGTATAGGCATTTGGGCAGGCATATACGGCTTGAATGGCTGCTGCGTCACGCTTCTCTGCATGCCTAATCGTAATCTTTTCCAATGAGTCCCCTCCATGGTTTTCTAATAAAAAATACCTGTCCGGTTCAACGTACACAGATCTAAATCCACGAATTAGCTTAGGCACAAAGGCGCGAACACTGTGGTAAATCGCAACTTAGCCCGCTTCTTATCAAACCGACTTTACGGATGAAGCTCGCATAAGACAAGTATGAAATTTAAAAAACTATTGATAAACCTAGTTTTTATATGGGTAGATATCAATTGAAATGAGAATTGAAGCACAGCGCTATCTCCACGGCCCTATCACCACAACCCAGCCTCGACATCTAGGTTGCAACACTGGGCAAATAAAAACCCGCTCAAGATAGGTTCTTGGCGGGTTTATGGTATACAAGCGCTATGGCGACAATTGAGTCGAGTCGTACAGTTCAGCATTTAAATAAAGCTAATATAATCAATCACATTACACTAACTAAACTGAGTCACTGTGTTCTGTTAAAGCGGTAAACGGCCATTAAATGACAAGGCTAACGTCGTGCTATCCACGTATTCAAGCTCGCCACCAACGGGTACGCCGTGGGCGATGCGACTGATCATCACCTTATGGCGTCTGGCCATATCAGCAATAAAATGCGCTGTTGCCTCGCCTTCTACCGTCGGATTGGTCGCTAAAATCAACTCCGCCACATCACCGGAAGCCAAGTGGCGCTCGAGTAACGCTAAACCTAGCTCTTCTGGCCCAACACCATCGAGTGGCGATAAATGACCTAAAAGAACAAAGTAGCGACCGGTGAAATGTCCACCCGCCTCAATGGCTAACACATCGGCTGGCGTTTCCACCACACAAATGGTGGAAGACGTGCCGCGTTTATGGCTAGCACAAATCGGACAGAGGGTTTCTTCAGTGTAGGTTCGGCAAGACTGACAATGACCGACGTCACTCATCGCACTGGACAGCGCACTGGCTAATTTAAGCCCTGCTTTTCTGTCACGCTCGAGTAACTGAAACGCCATACGTTGCGCCGATTTAGGCCCAACCCCAGGTAAACAACGCAGGGACTGAATTAACTCATCTAACAGTGGACTAAATTTCATCGGCTATCTCAATTAAAATGGCATTTTCATGCCTGGAGGTAATTGCATACCACCAGTGACTTCAGCCATTTTAGTTTTTTGATTTTCTTCAATTCGACGGGCTGCATCATTACAAGCTGCAGCAATCAAATCTTCCAGCATTTCTTTGTCGTCTTCCATCAGACTTGGGTCGATTTCGACTTTACGCACTGTGTGCGCGCCTGTCATGGTGACTTTCACCAAACCTGCACCCGATTCACCCACCATTTCCATACGGGCGATTTCTTCCTGCATTTTGGCCATTTTTTCTTGCATCATCTGGGCCTGTTTCATCAGATTGCCCATACCGCCTTTTCCAAACATAGTTTTTTCTCTTCTATTAGGGTTAGTCGCAAGCATTAACGCGGCTAATCTTACTTAAATAAATGGGATTGGCAATCAATGC
This sequence comes from Shewanella scandinavica, assembly GCF_031932065.1. NCBI lineage: Bacteria > Pseudomonadati > Pseudomonadota > Gammaproteobacteria > Alteromonadales > Shewanellaceae > Shewanella > Shewanella scandinavica. The sequence continues at coordinate 71,798 of NZ_JAUOES010000023.1, read as the reverse complement.
CGTTATCTTGTTAATAAACTTATGATCTCGATGCCGAGTTTCTCAGCAGCATTACTATAAATAGGCACTTTAAACTCAAATTTAAACCACGGCGTAACAAATTAACGACCAAACTTTGCCCCTAGGACTCGTCGATAATCGATAGTGGTTAACTCGCGGCCTCAGTTAGCTCAGGTAAAGCTTGTATTTGCTGACTGCGTAAATTCAACAACTCAGGTGGGTACACTAAACTGTCGGCATCGAGTTCGGCGCCCATACGTTGGATCAACCATTGCACATTATCATCATGGATCAATGATTGATGCGCCTGTTGCAGCAACTCTTGGTGGAAACGTTTACGTAACTCTAAAGGCGTTTCCCGCTGCGCATCGATTCCTATGACCACTTGTACCCGTCTTGGGTTCCCGAGCGCAGCACTTAAGGCTTGCTCAAGCTGAACTATGGCGACATCGGCCGCAAGATGTTTCTGATTTGGCTTAAGCAGCAGCGGCAAAGGATCGCTCTGGGTTTGGCAAACGGAATTAACCGCCAGTTGCCGCACTCGCCCGCCGACCTCTAAGCTCGCCATCAACTTGTACCAATGCAAATCTAATGGATGACCACTGATCGGAAGTGTACTAAGCGCGACTTCCCTCTCCTGCGTGCGCTCAACAGCGCTAGCCGTCTGAGTCAGTGCAGTCGTGCTAGCCGGCGTTAACGCGGTAGCTTGCACTTTATCTTGATGTCTTGCTTGAGTTTGAAGCGCTTGTGACTTCGAACCTGAACCCTGCTCAGCACTCTGAGAGTCATTGCCATCAGGCACGTTATTGGTAGTATTGCTAGTCTCTAAAGATCCTTGGCCACTGCTGGCAAAGTCATCATTTATATCAGAGCCTTGAGCCATCACAGCATCAGCGATATTAGTATTGCCGCTATCAACCTGAGTCGTTTCGATAAGCTCAGCTGTTGACGCTACTTCTGGCGCAGTCTCCCAAGGAGGACGGTCATATGCTGCCGGTTTGACTGGATCAGCTGGGACAGAACTAGTGGCTCTTGCAACCGAAGGCACTGATTGATGCTGAGCGATGGGCTCAAGATCTAAGTCAAAATCATCATCGAAATCTATTGTTAAATCGGGATCTAAATCAGCGGCAGGATCGGCAGAGAATGACGCACTTGTCTGACTTGCATCACTTTTACTGGCAGGTTTTGATAAACTGATCCCATTGGCTTTACTGTTTGGTGTCTTTAATTTTGAGTCCAGTGACGACTTTTTTTCATCACCGTCCTTAACACTTAAGGCATCAAGATCCGATAACAGTGAATCCCGCGCCGCCAATACCGCCGAGAGAATATCATCATCGGCTAAGGATGCGGAGGCTAGTGTTGGAATTGAAATTGGAGTTAGTGTCTGAGGAGACACTTGAGCCATTGCAGCTGACTGACTATCAACAGAGCCTTGCATGCCTAAAGCACTTTGAATACTTGCTGCGCTTTGAACATCAGCAGAATGTTGAACACTATCTGAGTGTTGAACATTAGCTGAGTGTTGAACATCATCAGGCACAGCATGAGAGTCAAAGCTGTGATGAAAATCATCGTCATTGTAAGAGCCGGAGGAGAATTCAACATAAGCATCTTGATAGGAATCGAGCGGTGCTGACTCTTGGGCATAAGCTCCCATCGCTGGATATGAATGCTCGGCTTCAGTTCCATAGGGACTATGTTCATCAAGCCCATTTTGCTCAAGCGTGTTGTTAGCGGTGGGATTGTTATCCAGTGTGTTCTCAGCTGCGCTGTTGTTAACAGCAGGTGTTGAATCAACAAGCGTTTCAGCCATAGCTGGATTAACAATACTCGACTCGGCAGTTGCCCCAATTAATTCAGGAACTTCACTATTATGAGCATCAAGACTGGCAACCGATGCTTCAATGTCAGCAACGGGTTCAGAAATGTGTATATGTATAGAAGGCGCTTGAGCGGTTGATACTGTTTGAGTTTGAGGCTCTACCTCAGCATTAACTGTGTAAGCGTTTAAGCTGTCAGCGTTAAATCCCTGACTCTGCGCCTGACTTAGAATCACCGCCTGTTCGGCAATTAATGCCGCATCCGCTTCGAGTTCAGCATCAAATGCCTGCTCTGAGGTATCTGCTGGCTCAATTGACACGTCAGCCATGTCAACAGCGTCCGCTTGCGCGGTTTCAACTTGCTGGTTAGCGCTAGTTTGCTCAATTAATGCTGTTTTTTTTTCGGCAGGCACTGTTTGAGTGGTATGCGGTTCAGCTGTATGTGTTTCAGCAGTATGTGTTTCAGCAAACTGTTGTTCATTTACATGAGGAGCTTGCGCTGCAGCAGTTGCCGCAACGGGCGTTTGCCCTTCGGGTAAACGGATCTCAGCGACCGCATCTGGCTGCCAACGCTTTACCGGCTTTTCTGGCACAAATGCGACAGCCCGTAACAGCGCCATCTCAAGACCCGATTTAGGGTCTGGAGCATGGGGTAAATCTTTGCGGCCCGTTAATAAAATCTGATAATAAAGCTGCACTTGCTCCGGCGTCAGCTGCTCGGCAAAGGCGCGAATTTGCGCGCTATACAAAGATTGCTGCGCGGCCGCGGGGGCAAATTGGGTCAAGGTAATTTGATGTAACAGCTCAAGCAAACTGCGCAGTACTTCTTGGGCATCGGCGCCGTACGCGAGCACTTGGGCGCAAGTGTGCATTAACACGCCAATATCGGCATCGGTTAAGGCTTTAAGCAAGGCAACCACATGCTGCTCATCAATACTGCCCAGCATAGTTTGCACTTGAGTGAGCATCACATTGCCGCCACCAAAGGCGATCGCTTGATCGGTCAAACTCAAGGCATCACGCATACTGCCATTGGCGGCTTTGGCAAGAAGCTTTAGGGCTTCAGCATCAAAGGGAAATTGCTCTTGAGTCAAAATATGATTGAGCTGAGTGCCAATTTCGCTTTGGGTAAGGCTTTTTAAATTGAATTGCAAACAACGGGATAACACAGTCACGGGCAGTTTCTGTGGATCAGTTGTCGCCAAAAGAAATTTAACGTGCTCGGGGGGTTCTTCTAAGGTTTTTAGCAGTGCGTTAAAACTGCTGCGCGACAGCATATGCACTTCGTCGATGAGATAAACCTTAAAACGGCCACGGGTTGGACGATACTGCACATTGTCTAACAGCTCACGGGTGTCATCGACCTTAGTGCGGGACGCGGCATCGACTTCAATTAAATCGACAAAACGGCCTTGCGCGATTTCCACGCAGCTGCCGCAAACACCACAGGGAGTCGCTGTCACGCCTTGTTCGCAATTTAAGCCTTTGGCAAAGAGTCGCGCCAAGCTGGTTTTACCGACACCGCGCGTTCCCGTAAACAGGTAAGCATGATGTAAGCGCTGCTGGCTTAACGCATTGGTCAAGGCATGCAAAACATGGCTTTGGCCAACCATTTGATCAAATGTGGCAGGGCGCCATTTTCTGGCTAACACCTGATATGACATGGAACTCCCCAGAGTATGTGATACAAGAGCGGGAGCATGCGCCCCGAGAACTTTGAAAGATAACATGTCATGATTTGACATGCCATCAAACTATCCCAAGGCGCCTTTAGCTGCAGATTTATTCGCCTTCAAACTCACAAAGTTTAACCAACTCAAGCCCTAATGCGGTTAAACGGGCTTCACCACCTAAATCAGGTAATGAGATCACAAAGGCCGCATGTTTAACTTCACCGCCCAGTTGGCGAATGAGTTTAACGGTTGCTTCAATAGTACCGCCAGTCGCCAGTAAATCGTCAACCACTAGCACTTTGTCATTTGGATTAATCGCATCGGTATGAATTTCTAGGCTATCGTGACCGTATTCCAGTTCATAGCTTTGGCTGATAGTTGCACGCGGTAATTTACCCGGTTTACGCACAGGTACAAAACCCACACCCAATTCTAAAGCCAGCGGCGCGCCAAACAAGAAACCACGGGCCTCAGTGCCCACAATTTTGGTAAAGCCTTGGCCACGATAATGTTCAACTAACAAGTCGATGGTCGCTTTATAGGCGGCTGCATTCTCAAGCAAACTGGTGACATCTCGAAATAAAATCCCTTCCTTAGGATAATTAGGAATCGTTTTAATGCTTTGCTTTATCAAGGATAAGGTTTCTGTATTCATAGCCATCATATTTACTTAATAAGTTACTTAATCAATTCACCAACCTAGCGTTGGCGGTATAAAACAAAACGTCCACACTGGGTGGACGCATTGTCGAAAGTCGGACAAAGCTTATGCCGCTTTAGTTTTAGTTGCAACAATCACAACGCACAAGTGATGGAAAGGTTATCAATTTGTGCCTTAGATCAAACCCTGTCGGCACTGTGTTACATCCCCTCACCCATGACGCGGCGAAAACGATTTGCCACACATTGAATCCATAGTGTCGCTCAATCATCCCTCTATTTCAGGGATCCCTTTGAGATACCAGAGTAAGACGAGTGCCATCACGAGCAGCAAACCTTTTACCCAAAGGATAGGCACCACAATAATGCTGACACTAAAACTCAGCGCGCTGACGACCATGGCTTTGCGTTTCAACCCCTTACGCATTACTCGCTGCTCTTGCCACTGGGTTAAGGCATCGGCAAACCAAGGATGAGTCATCAACCAATGGTGTAAACGTTCACTGGAGCGGGCAAAGCAAAAAGCGGCAAGCAAGATAAACGGCACGGTCGGTAGCAAAGGCAGCACGATACCGAGTAAACCCAAGGCTAACGCGGTTAAACCTAACAATAAAAATAATCCGCGCTTTAATACCATCGATTTACTTACCCTTTATCGGAAAAACAAAAGCCACTCTAAGAGTGGCCAATAGTCTATGCGCTCGAGATTAACGCTCGCTTAAATTAGACCTAAGTGCTTTAACCAAGACAGGCTTGCTGGCAGAGTCGGCAACAGTAAAACTAAAATAAAACCAATAAAATACAAAAAATTAAATGGGTCTTTGAACGGCTGACTACTCATTACAGCTCCTCTAGTATGTGCAAGTATAAGTGCGCAGGAATCGTACAGTGATTGAGATCACAAAACGGCCGACATTGTAGCGGTTTGTCAAATTAATAAAAACCCTCTAACTGTAGGGTTATTGCATTTATTTCGGCAAGAATCCCCACCTTAAGACTGACGACCGCGCACTATCCCTTTGGCCGCTAATTGCTCGAGTAACTGGGTACAACCTTGCGCAATAATCTCTGGCGCCATTTTAGGGTAAGTGATTGTTAACCAATCAACTATCTCTTTAAAACTCGCTTGGCCTTGAGCTTGAAGAAATGCCAGCACCTGCGCACTTAAGGGATTTAACTGTAGGAAACACACTTCGCAATCGGCATCTTGGTAGAGACAAAAAAACACTGGCGTATCGAGTTGTTGCTGCGGACGATAATCCTGACGAATGTGCTGCACCTCAAAATGATACTGCGCCACCCTCGCCGTCTTCGATAAACATAAGGCCTGCATCGGAATTTGCGCTGGGCTAAGTTGAGATTCATCCCCACTCGCCTGTGCGACCGCAACGGCCAACTCCAGCCATTCATAGTGCGCTAATTCGAGCATAAAAACAGGATCATTTGCCGTGGGCTGATATTCCTGCTGTAAAAAATCTAAAAACTCGCCCGCGATATCGATAAAAATCGGCGATTGGCAATCATGTTGACTAAAAAAGCTTTGCACTAATGCCAACCACTCTTCCTCAGAATACAAACTTTTCAGCACGGGAAAGCCATTCGACACAAATCCCAGCACATTATTGAAAAATAACTCGCGGTAAACCTGCATGCGCCGGACATCAGTATCCGCGGGCAATGGCCGAGACGGATCGCGGATATAATCGATAAAGGATTGCTGCACTTGCTTAAAATCCATTAGGCGATCCTCTTTACAACATGAGCGCTATTTTGAATGTGAGAGCTGGGCGCTGCCGCTTGATAAGCGTGGATTTGATTTAGCTCGAGCAACAATTCAGCGGTGTTCGGCACATTAAAGTCACGCTCAAGCAAGGTCGGCTTTACCCCATGTAAGGCATAGCAACGTTGCAACAGTGCCCAAACGGGATCGTTAATGGCGGCGCCATGGGTGTCGATGAGTAAATCTTCAGCTTGCTTGTAGTGCCCAGCGATATGCAGATAAGCGATACGCTCCGTCGGCATGGCCTGTAAAAAGGTATCGGCATCGTATTGATGATTTATCGAGTTCACATAGATGTTGTTCACATCGAGTAGCAGCTTACAATCGGCTTCTTGCAGCACAGCATTGACGAATTCAAGTTCACTCATGTGCGCGCCGGGGGCGGCATAAAATGACACATTTTCTAAAATAAGTGGCCGCTCTAAAATATCTTCGACTTGCTTCACCCGCGCCGCCACATGCTTTACCGCGGCGTCGGTAAAAGGGATCGGCATGAGATCGTATAAGTGACCTTGGCCTGAGCAATAACTTAAGTGTTCGGAATAGATTTGGATTTGGTGTAAATCCATAAAGGTTTTGATGTTTTTTACAAACGCAAGATCTAAGGGTTCGGGGCTACCAATCGATAAGCTCAAACCGTGGCAATAGAAACTATGTTGCTCGGTCAGTTCACGAAATTGACGGCCAAACTTACCGCCTAAGGTCATCCAGTTTTCTGGTGCTACTTCAAAAAAATTAATCGCTTCTGGCACCGATTCACAAAACTCACTGAGCATTTCTCGCCGTAAGCCCAGCCCTACCTGTGCCGCATTTTTTTGATCATTCATAGAACCTCACGAACGCTTGCTGTCATCGCTTAGGATAAAACAAAAGAGACCAGCGCGGGCTGGCCTCTTTTGACTCAATAACCCCCATCACTGCGGGAATCAGTGCAGTCGGATTTATTTCATTTCTTTTTTAACGGCTTCGACTTTAGCGTCAACTTTCTCGGCGGTTTTCTTCATATCAGCGCCACATTTCGCTTCACCACACTTACCTTCGTGTGCTTTCGCCATCGCGGCTTTTTTCACATCGGCACCGCATTTCGCTTCGCCACACTTTCCTTCATGGGCTTTATCTGCAGCCGCTTTTTTCATCTCGGCGCCACATTTAGCTTCACCACATTTACCTTCTTTGGCTTTTTCAGCGGCGGCTTTCTTCATATCCGCGCCGCATTTGGCTTCACCACATTTTCCTTCTGAGCCGACAATTTGATAACCCGCATCCATTGCTTCAAAACCAAACGGGTTAGTTTGGGCATTGACAGCAAAAGCTGAACTCATTACGACTGAACCTAAGGCTACTGCAACTGCTGTTTTTTTAACTGAATTCATAAATAATCCCTTCTTGTTTATTGAGTAATGTTGACCAACAACAGTAGAAGTAGCTGGCTTACTACAAAAGACCTGCCCTGTTTCAATTCTATTGCAAAAAATATCACTAAATCACAGAAATGGTCAAAATATCCTGCTAGGACAATCAGTTTAGCGTGGATTTTATTTATGAGTGCGCCTATTAATCTGCATTCACTCGACCACTTTGTAACTTAAGGCCGATAAGGTAGAATGCTCGCCCTTTGCAAATAGATATGGGTTTACTGCAGTGCGTGTGATTTTGGCTCCAATGGAAGGCGTAGTAGACGCTTTGATGCGTGACATTCTATCGACCATCAATCCCTACGATTTACTCGTCACCGAATTTGTGCGTGTGGTAGACCAACTGCTGCCTGAAAAAGTCTTTCTCAAACTTTGTCCTGAGCTGCTCAACAACGGTAATACTCCTTCGGGTACGCCAGTACGAGTGCAGTTACTCGGCCAAGAGCCCCAATGTATGGGCGAAAATGCCCTGCGGGCGATTGAACTCGGTTCACACGGTGTCGATGCCAACTTTGGTTGTCCAGCTAAAATCGTTAACCGCAGCAAAGGTGGCGCCGTATTACTGCAATATCCTGAAAGTGTGCACGATATTGTCAAAGCCATGCGTCAAGCGGTACCGAAGGAACATGCCGTGACCGCCAAAATACGTTTGGGCTACGAAGATAAGTCACTGTTCATGGAAAATGCTATCGCAGTGTATGAAGCCGGAGCGACTGAGCTTGCCATCCATGCGCGCAGTAAAGTCGACGGCTACAGACCGCCCGCCTACTGGGAATACATCACAGAAGTGCGTAAACGTTTGCCGATCCCGGTGATCGCCAACGGTGAAATTTGGAACAGCGACGATGCTAAGCGTTGCATCGAAGTCACCGGCTGCGACAGTATTATGATCGGCCGCGGGGCGATTTCATTGCCGAACTTGGCCGATACCATCAAGACAGGTGCAACCCCTTATACTTGGGCGCAAACCTTAGGGCTGATGCTCAGTTATACCCAAAGGGAACTCAATGGCCGCAAGAGCGACTATTATCCCGCCCGAATCAAACAGTGGTTTACCTATCTCAATCGTCAATATCCCGAAGCCGATACTTTGTTCAGGGAGCTGCGCGTGTTTAAAACTACAGAAGAAATCGTTGCTGTATTAGAAGCTGCGCAGCGAAACTTAGGCAACGAATCATAGATGAGTGAGCTACCACAGAACGGCAACAAGCCATATAAGCGTTAGAAATCGAGATTCAATGCGCGGCAATGTGAGCCATGAAAGGGACTTCGCCATAGCACACATAATGCGATAGGAATGAAGTACTTTTTCGATTTTTAACGGCGAAAAAACCTAAAATGTGGCAGATACTTGATCTTTATCATAGTCGTTGGTAGTGGAACTATTAGACTGGACGCCTAGAGTCAAATGAAATAGGCGATTTTACGTGAGCACCACCCATATCAGACATGAATTGTCAGAGCTTGAAGCTAATCTAAGGAAAGAAATCGGCGCGCTCCCTCCGTTCCTCGAAGCCATAGGGGAGCATTATGCTAGCCTGAGTCTGGCAGAATTAATTGATAAATTGGCGCAAACGCCACTGGCCGATCACCCGCTATTTTGCCAGCTGAATAAACTTGATGCCGCCTTTTGTCAGCTCGACTTAGGCCTCTACGGCCTTTGTTCCGACTGCGAAGCGGAAATCGAAACCGAACGCTTAAGCCAAGATCCCACAGAACAACGCTGCGCCTCCTGCGCCGAACATTATCAACACGAACACCGCCACGAGCTGCGCCTCACCCATTGATAGCACTGTTTCGACATCCGGTAAGCAGCCTAATAAGTAGGCAAAAAATAAGCAAAAAAATAAGCAAAAAAACCTCCGCAAGCGGAGGTTTGAGTTATCCAGGGAGGGCGGACAACCTAAAACTTCTGGTTTATTCTCAGGTAATACGTTCTACCTAACACATCATATAAACCCACATTCACATCGCGATAATCGGCGTAGGTATAATAGTTTGGTGTTTCAGCATCAAACACATTATTCACCCCTACTGTGATAGAGCCGTTATAAGCATGGGTATAACCAAATTGGATATTGTGTTTAAAGTAATTATCGTAATCGACATAACGGTCAGTTTTTTCTAACTCGTTGAAATAACTTGCTGATTGACTACCAATATAGACGACTGTCCATGCTGCAGAGAAATCATCGTATTTCCAACTTGTCGCAAAGTTGCCACGCCAATCGGGTGAGTCCGTCGTTCCTGCGTAGTCGATCATCTCTGATTCGGCATTATCCTGCTTCTTAAAATCAAGCACGTGAGTCAAATCCAGTTTGAAATTGAAATCACCAAAACCTGTCTCTAAGTTATAAGCCGTTACAAAATCGATACCAGAGGTCTCAACTGTGGCTAAATTACGTATTCCCGCCTCAATATACTCAATCTTGCCATCTGGACCACGGGTCACATAGGGAGACGATCCATTCTTGATTTCATCACGCAGAATATCATCTACATCGATCGACTCGATTTTATTGTCGTAGGTGATTGAGTAATAAGATAACTCCAAGTTCCATGCATCAGTGACATTCCAAACACCACCAAAGGTTAACGAGTTACCCTCTTCAGCCTCTAAGTTTGGGTTACCACCAAACCAAGTTTTATGCTGATTATTGGTAGCGCAATATATGGCATCCACGTTACCGGGTTCATTACACCATAGGGAATCCACCGCCTTCTCAAAACTCAAGGATTGAGACGAGAACATTTCACTCATATTTGGCGCACGGAACGAATCACCGTAACTGGCACGCAGTAACAAGCTATCCACTGGGCGCCAGCTCAAACCAAATTTAGGCACCACGGCATCGAAGGTCGATGAGTTGACCACTTCACCTTGAGGCCCAGTCAGAGAGCCTTCCTGCTCATAGCGCTCGTAACGAACCGCGGCAGAGAACTCAACGTTGGCAGGTAAGCCAACTTGGAGTTCCAAATAAGCGGCGCTACGGTCACGCGTGGCGTCCACATCATCACCACCCGAACCGCCGGAGATAATACCCGCGGCCGATTCTGGATCACTGGTTTGCTTAAACTTGATCATTTCATATTCAAGACCGCCAACCATAGCGACCGAAAAATCACCGTCATCGAGCAGTAAGGTCGAAGCAAGACCATCCAATTGAGTACTTTCAAATTTACCCTGATAAACCCCAGTATGTGCAGCTTTGCGATACAGATCTGTCATCTGTTGGTCCCACAGCTCATAACTCATTCCAGAGGTATTGAAAATATCATATTGCTCTGAATCTATTTCTTGCTGAATAATATTGTCATTGAGTAAATTGTAGTTAAAACTGTTTGTTGTTGAGGTCGCATGCTGAGCATTTAATTCCCAATCGATACCATTACCTGAATCTATTGTGCCAACAAAGCCTCCGAGAATATCAAAATTGTTAGTTTCAGTTAATGTATCTCGCTCGCCAAGTTGTGCGCCTCGCATAGAAATCACTAATTCTTCACCAACGGGGTTGTACTTATTATCGGCACTCATCACTGGGGTATTCGTTGATACTGGCGTACCCGCATAACGAGTTTCAGTTTCAGCTAAAGACGCAGAAGCTCGGCCTCGGAATTTAATATTTTCTGAAATTTCATAGGAGAAATTAGATAATAGCGAGTTACGGGTTTGATCACCAAATAACTTAGTCACATTACCATGATTATATAAACAACGACCATCACCTGAGTCTATGGTATTTTCCGTTTTTTCACATATATCTGAATTACTATACCAGCTACCATTGCCTGGTCCATATTTACCATTTGGTACTGAGCTATATCCGCTATAGGCGCTATAACTTGAATCATCCATTCGCCAAATATCACGATCCATTACCGCTTTAGTATCATAATATTCATAGGTGAGAGTGATATTGCCTTTATCTGTATTAAAGCCAGTTGCAAGCGATAAACGGTTAGCATCGCCCCCTTCTACGCTTGGTTGCTCTGTACTGTAATCAAGCTGAAAACCTTCAAACTCTTTCTTAGTGATAATGTTTATCACGCCCGCCACCGCATCGGAACCATAGACTGCTGAAGCGCCATCCCGCAGAATTTCAATACGCTCCACGATAGCCATAGGGATAGAAGATGTATCCGCCACTGAGCCAGAGCTCGAACTCGTGCCTGGCATACGGCGTCCATCTAATAACACTAAGGTCGCAGACGATCCTAAACCGCGTAAATTGACATTACTGGTTGAGCTTGCACCAGAGCCATAACCTGAAATACCACGCCAAGAACCAAAGCTATTTATCGCAGAGTTATTTAATACGTCAGCAACGGTTTTTTCACCTGTCATAGCAATATCTGCAGCATTGATGACAGTCACGGGTGAAACGGTTTCCATATCAACTTGTTTAATACGAGAACCCGTCACTTCAATACGTTCAACTTTGGTATTTTCTTCTGCTGCATTTATCATTGCAGAAAAACCTAATCCCGAAAAAACCACACTGCTTGTCGCCGCAGTAATTAAACTAGTACGAACGGCTTTGGCCGTCAAACTTAAATAGCGCATTAATCTCTCCTTGAGGTAAATAAAACCCTATGTTTTTATTTTTATATTTAACCAGCGAACTCTATTTCGCTGTAGAGATAATGTTAATACGCTACATTCAAGTCAACTATTAAAACAAATTTATTCCACAATAAAACAAATTGATACACAATCTGATGTATGAAAAATCGTCAACAGCAATTAAAAAGTTGATATACATCATGCCATTAAGAAATTAATACCAATTAAAGGAATTAAAAAAATGGCTTGATACAAATTAATTCAATCGTAAACGAATGCAGTGATATACATTTAAATGATACAAATAAATCTAAATGTATCACCAATAATTATTGAGCATTATTTTATACTTCATCAAATATAAAAAATGCCACTCTATTGAGTGGCATTTTTATTTAAACACTAAGTAGTTTTCGATTACTTAAAGTTGGCAACCTTCAACACTGTTTGAGTTTTCATAAACAATATCGCCTATCGGACTGTAGTCAGCAGCTTTAATCGCTTGTTTCTCTTTCAAGAAAGAATAGAGTAAATCAGCATCAACAAAACCCGTTTGGATTGGGCTTTCTAGCTTAGGATAACCGTCACCACCTGCAGCGTTAAAGCTAGGTACAGTGAACTTATAAGTTCCTGTTGGGCTGAAGTTCTCACCATTGATGACACTGATATTGGCAGTCTTAGCTACGCAGTCAATGGTCATTTTCACGCCCGTGATTTGTGCATAACCACCTGAACCAATTTGAATACTACCTACCGCGCCTAAATAAGCCGCAACTTCAGTACCTGTCATTTCGTTCAGAGTCACCATGTTACCGAATGGCTGAACAGTCAGCACGTCACGGTAAGTGATATTGCCAGGTTGAATAGAGGCACGTACACCGCCGGAGTTCATCACGCCAAAATCGGCTTTGACTTTATCACTTTGCGCCATCGCTAACATACGGCCTAAGTTAGTTTGCTTATTACGAACGTTTGCACGCTCGCCATCTAACAGAGCATCCGTAGTTGCTATGACTTCGTCTAACTTAGCTTGACCTTTCTCTTGGTAGTAAGACAGCAGCTCTTTTAACTCAGCGTCAGGCTCAATCTTAGTGCCAGCTAAATCAGCAGTCTTCTTGCCTGCGTCATCCAATTTACGCATATTCACAGGCACAAGCTTGTAGCTTGCTAAATGAAGTTCACCGTTAAAGTATTCAAAATCTGCACGGCCAACATATTTACCCCATTCATGGGCTTGCATGATCCAAGTACCATTTTGTTTATCTGGAGCACACTCATCGCCTGGTTTGAAGTCAGCGTAAGCTTTGTTGTCAGTACCTGGTTCCATACACACTGGGTTTTGTGAATGACCACCAATAACCACTTGCAAATCGCCTTCTTTCAGTGCGCGAGCCATAGCCACATCACCAGGGGCATTACTACCGTTATGGCCGTCAGCATAATGACCCATGTGCGTGGTAGCGAAAATAATATCGGCCGCTTTGGCGTCTTTAATTTCTTTAATCACTTTAGCGACTTCAGTCTTTGGATCGGTGAACTTCAGGCCACTAATGAATTCTGGATTACCAATCTTAGCCGTATCTTCGGTCGTTAAGCCAATTACCGCGACTTTTAGACCGTTTATATCGAATACCTTATAAGCATCAAAGTAACGTTCCCCCGGATTGCCATCCACATCTCTATGGTAAATGTTCGCCGCTAACATAGGGAATTCTGCAAGACGGCGCTGCATATCAACAACGGATAATGGATTATCAAACTCATGGTTACCGACAGCCATAGCGTCGTAACCAATTTTATTCATACCCGTGAAATCTGGGATCGCATCTTGTAGATCCGATTCTGGTACGCCGGTATTAATGTCGCCACCTGACAGCAGTAATGTTTGACCACCATTCTTACTGACTTCTGCACGAATGCTGTCAATTAAGGTTTTACGTGCAGCCATACCATATTCACCGTCACTGTTTTCCCAGAAACGGCCGTGGTTATCATTGGTGTGTAAAACGGTAAATGTTGTGCAAGCGCTTCCCGCTTCAGCACACGTTGTTGGGACTTTATCGTCATCACTATTATTACAACCCGTAAGCGCAGCGACAACAGCAGTTGCAACTAGTCCTTTAATAAGCATATGTCTCATTACATCAACCCCTTGATTTTAATTATTTTATCATAGAAAGATTGCCGTGAACTCCATCAAGTTCAGCGTCACGGATAATAACAAAGAATAAAGATAAATTGTGTCATTTTTATTAAAAACTTGACATTTATAGGGGAATTCGCGGGCGCTTTAAGACAGATTTGTTTCATATAAAAAATAAGCTGAATGACTGATTTCTATATATTTAGAGAATTAAAAATAAAAATGAAATAAATTAATTTAAATCGTTCAGTATAAATGACTTAGAAAACATTACAGAAAACAGTGATTGTTCCCATAAAAAAACAAGCATGGGCAATTTTCAATTTACCGCATGCTGCTTTTATCAGCAATTAGACTTCTCTACATTTCAAATCGCTGTAATAACCACTTAGAAATCTCTTTTAACTGTGCAGGGATCACTGAATGTGGCATAGGATAAGTCTGCCACACCACATTATAACCGCCCGTAATTAAGGCTTCTTTGGCTAATGTTCCAGCGGATAGTGGCACGACATCATCCTGTAGACCGTGTTGCTGTAATATGGGTGTATTACGATTCGCTGCGCTTAATTCAGCGGGTAATACATCGCCCGTAGGTAAATAGCAAGACAGCGCCATAATCCCTGCAAGTTGCTCGGGGAAACGCAGTCCAGAGAATAAACTCATGACTCCGCCCTGACTGAATCCTGCTAATACGATACGCTCGCTCGCAATACCCGCCGCGATTTGTTCGTTAATTAATGCAGCAACCCTTTTCTCCGACTCAAGCACGCCTTGCATATCAGCTCTGTCGTGCAAATCCATGCTTTTAATATCGTACCAAGCGCGCATGACGTAGCCGCCATTGATGGTCACGGCTTGCTCCGGTGCATGGGGGAAAATAAACCGGATAGCATGATCGGCAGGTAAGCCTAATGCAGGCACTACGGGGGCAAATCCGGCACCCGAATCCCCTAATCCATGTAACCAAATGACCACGGCTGTAGCAGGCGTCTTAGGTTCAACGACAATACGCTCAAGAGAAACTGACATTCTAAAAATTCCCAATTCGATATTAAACACTCATCAACTAAAAACTGATGATAAATCTATAAGTTAACCACTCTGCACAACGCAGGCGTACTTTATTCCGCATCCATTCCCAGCACATCTTGAATCGCCCGTAACTGGGCATTTGAGTCCAACACTAAGCTCCAACGCACACCGCCACCATCGGCGATTAACATAGGTGGCTGACGTCTCAAACCGATATCCTCAGCACTCGCTTGCAGCACGATACTGGCAACATTGAGCCGCACTTGCACTTCGAACTCAGTGACGATTAACTTACCCTGCGAAAAATCTAACACCATTTTGATAACCGCCCTATGTGAAAACGCCGACATCATAGCAAACTTGTGGTCTTTTACCGATGGCATTTCCTTGCCGGCATACGAGCCATTAAAGTTTGATTACATTTGAGCTAACAGTGAGATAACAAATCCAGTGGATTATCAGGTAAACTTTTGCCCTATATAGATAGAGCCGATAGAAAACCAAGCAGCATTGAGGCTGTTATCGGCCCAAACTCGAACTAAAATACTTCATCATTAGGCTGTTAAATAATGCTTTCACTTCGCCGTACTGTCCTGAGCAGCGCCCTACTTTTTGCGCTGCAACTCCTTCCTAGCACTGATGCCAATAGCGCTCCTAATACGTTAGCCACTGAACCGACTGCCACTGTTGTACAAGCACAGACGCAGCAGAACCAAGATGCACTGACCTACGCCAATTACACTGACGTCAGCGTGAGTCATGTTGAACTAGCCCTTGCCGTCGATTTTAAGCAAAACCGCTTATCCGGTGAAGCCATCCTCGATTTGGCTTGGCATAAGGCGGGGAAACAACTCATCTTAGATACTCGAGATCTGACGATTAACAGTGTGAGTGCTTTGAATACAAAAGGGAAATGGCAAAGCGTGCCCTTCACCTTAGCCAAAGCGGACACTGTAAAAGGCGCGGCGCTGACCATCAAACTTGCCGATGAAGATACCCAAAAAGTTAAAATCAATTACCACACGTCGAATAATCCATCCGGTATTCAATGGTTAACTCCAGAGCAAACCCAAGGTAAACAGTTACCTTTTATGTTCAGTCAGAGTCAGGCGATTCATGCTCGCAGCTGGATCCCACTGCAAGATACCCCAGCCGTACGCCAAACCTATAGCGCGACGATAACTGCCGATAAAGCCATTACAGTGGTCATGAGTGCCGATCGTAAAACCCTGTCGAGCACGCAGACCCTATTCACTATGCCGCAGGCGATCCCAGCTTATTTAATCGCCATTGCAGCCGGGCATTTAAAGTTCGCCCCTTTAGACAACATCTCAGGCATTTGGGCTGAGCCAGAAATCCTCGACAAAGCCAACAAGGAATTTGCCGACACGCCGGAGATGATCAAAATCGCCGCTAAACGTTACGGCGATTACCGTTGGGGACGTTATGACTTGCTTATTTTGCCGCCAAGCTTCCCCTTCGGCGGGATGGAAAATCCACGGCTTTCGTTTATTACGCCAACAGTGATCGCGGGTGATAAAAGTTTAGTGAGTCTAATTGCCCATGAACTTGCCCACTCGTGGTCGGGTAACTTGGTGACCAACGCCACTTGGCGCGATCTCTGGCTTAATGAAGGTTTTACGACCTATGTAGAGAATCGCATTATGGAAGATCTCTACGGCCGCGACCGAGCGCTGATGGAGCAAACCATCGGCTATTCAGAGCTGCTTGCCGAGCTTGCAGAACTCACGCCTAGCGATTCAGTGTTGCATGTGGATCTTGGAAAGCGCTCACCCGACGAGGCCTTCAGCGGTGTCCCTTATGTGAAAGGCCAGTTGTTTTTACTCTTTTTAGAGCAAAAATTTGGCCGCGAGCGCTTCGATGCCTTTGTAAAAAACTACTTCAATCATTTTGCATTTCAAAGCATTACCACGGCGCAGTTCCGTGAGTATTTATCTTTGAATCTATTAAACAAATACCCCAATGTGGTCAGTGTGGCTGAAGTGGACACTTGGATTGAAGGGCAAGGTTTGCCATCATTTTTGGTGCAGCCCAACTCCCACGCCTTCGATGATGTCGATGCCCAAAGCCAAACTTGGCTCGACGGTAAACTTAGCGCAAGCGAGTTGAAAACCAACACTTGGACAGTGCACCAGTGGTTAAGGTTTATCAACGAAATGCCAAGAGTCAATCTAGACCAAACCAAGCTTGCCGAGCTGGATAAGGCGTTCCATTTTACGGGCACAGGCAACAGTGAAATTGCTTTTGCATGGTATTCGCTCGCCCTAGACAACGGCTATTACGCGGTACTACCCGCATTAAAACAACACTTAACCCATATTGGCCGCATGCGCTTAATCGTGCCGTTATACCAAAAGCTTGCAAGCACAAATCAATACGATTGGGCCAAGAGCGTCTATCTTAAGGCTCGCAGCGGCTATCATCCACAAACCCAAGCAAGCCTAGATATGATGTTTGCCGACAAACCACTCGAGCATGAACATAGCCATTAGCCGTTAGCCATTAGCCGTTAGCCGTTAGCCGTTAGCCGTTAGCCATTAGCCGTTAGCCGTTAGCCATTAGCCGTTAGCCGTTAGCCGTTAGCCGTTAGCGCCATAAAAACAAAAAGCCCAAACCTAGGTTTGGGCTTTTGCTATTCAATCTTCTGCCTCGATTCATTCAACTCATACTGAACTTATATTCATCTCACATTGAGTCAGATAAAAGCCAAGTTCGAAGACGAGTCCGAAGCCTGAAAATTAGTGGTGATGACCACCAGCGCCATGGGCATGGCCGTGGGCGATTTCTTCATCACTCGCGTCACGGGCACCAACGACTTCGATATCAAATGTCAGTTCGCGGCCCGCTAATGGATGGTTGACATCCACAGTCGCCATAAACTTACCCACTTTAACGATAGTCACTTGGCGTTGACCTTGGTCAGTATTGACCACAGCAGTCATACCCGGTTTCCACGCAGTCGCGCCCAATAAGTGCTTAACCGACACACGTTGGTGCGCATCAGCATCCGCTACGCGCTCACCGTATGTTTCGGCAGCAGGTAAAGTCACAGTGAATTTTTCACCGATGGCTTTACCATTGATCGCGTTTTCTACACCAGGCATCATGTTGTCATGACCGTGTAAATAGGCAATCGGATCGCGACCTTCGTTCGTCTCAATCACTTCGCCTTTCTCGTCACGCAGTGTGTAGTTAAACTGCACAACCATATCGTCTTTAATGCTCATCGAATATCCTTTGATTTTCTTCGATTTCAATTGTGGGCCGAGCTTAACAAAACTGAGCTTTTCACTCCACTTTTTTATCCGGCCTAAAAGCGCTCAAAACCCGCGGCAAGCGCTCTTTTGCTACCGTAACTACAGTAACTAAAGTGATAGTCCTAAAGCGCTAAACACCTCTGGGCTTGGGAAGCCATCGGCAATCATCTGTTTGCTCCGTTGAAAGGCTTGCAATCCTGCCACAGAGTTACGCCCTAACACGCCATCTGGCTTGCCAACATCAAATCCGGCCTCATTCAGTTTTGCTTGCAATTGCTTAACTTGCTCGCGACTTAAGCGTGGCTGTTCTGGCGGGCTCACTGTCAAAGGTAAGCCACCATTAATGCGATCGGCGAGATGCCCCACTGTGATGGCATAATACTCGGAGCGATTCCAACGCATGATCACATTGAAGTTCTCATAGCCTAAAAAGGCAGGCCCTGTATGGCCTGCTGGCAAATACATCGCGGCTTGAATATCCACGGCGGGCAAAGGTTGACCATTCGCTTGCGTGACATTGAGCGCAGCCCACTCAGATAAGGCCAAGGGCTGCTTTGCCCCTAAATGGCTGTAACTAAAATCCTTTGGTAATAAGACTTCACGGCCCCAGCGTTCATTTCGCTGCCAGCCTAAGTGCTGTAAAAAGTTCGCGGCGGAAGTCAGCGCGTCAGTGGTGCTATTCCATAAATCGGCTTTACCATCGCCGTCACCGTCAACGGCATATTTGGCGTAGGCCGACGGCATAAATTGCGTGTGTCCCATGGCGCCAGCCCATGATCCCACCATCGTGTCATCATCAAACTGATACTTTTCTTTCAGCTTTAAGGCTTGCATCAATTCTATAGTGAAATAATTGCTACGGCGTGGCTCACAGGCCAAGGTCGCGAGCGAATTTAATACCGACATCTTGCCTTTATAGGAACCATAGTTAGTTTCAAGCCCCCAAAAAGACAAGATATATTGCGGCGGCACGCCATATTCTTTAGCTAGTTGATTGAGTAAAACGCTGTGTTTTTTCAGTAAGCGACGGCCTTCATTGACGCGCCATTCGGTGGCGCGCTTACTGAAATAATTATCGAAGGTCTGGCTGAATTCAGGTTGTTGCTGATCGAGCTCAATCACCCGAGGCACAAATTTCAAATTTGCAATGGTCGAGTTAATCGTCGCCTCTGACAGCCCTTCGGTGCGCGCCCGCGCTTGTAGCCCAGTCAAACAACTCGGAAATGCCTCGGCATTCGCTTGTACGCTAGCACTGATATCGGGCATTGGGTTGGCTTCTGCGGCTATGCCACTTGCGTTGCTACTGACTGCGTTAGCACTTGCGCTAGTGTTGGAACTGGCACTCGCCGCTGGCACGCTGGAACAGGCACTCAGACTGACACAGGCGGCAATACTCGCAAACAGATAAGTTAACCCTTTAATTTTAATCAAATCAACAACTCCAATATTTGATTTCACAACAATGACACAGTAATCACACTGCTGTGGCTAAACACGACAATCTTCCTTCTTCGAGAAGGCATTGCCCTAGAGAGATATTCACCTTGGCATAACGAGTTAAAGGTTCTACTACAAAAAAACCTTTAACGGCCAAGGGTATAGAAGACATGTTTCTCCCCCACGGAAAGCCTCTATCTGAGTCACACTTGAACAGTAAAGCACACTGCATCAAGGCTTATCATTGCCAATAATCCTGACCCATAGCGACACGTAACACAATCCTTATCGCCATAAATACCTTGTGGCACCGGCTTATTGCTCAGTTATCCAACACAAGAAAAATCTTAACAAAGAATCCCTTGGTATCGCAGCATGTTACCGTATAATGGATAAGTTAACAGCACACATCAAAGAGACCTATCATGACTGAAATCAATGCGGCTTTGGCTGGCTTTATCAAAAATGTAAAACAACATCAGACGCTTTGGGGTCTAATGGATGAAACTGGCGAAGGCTGGGTCGTTTGTGACTCTTCAGAATTTGAAGACACAGATGTGATGCCATTGTGGTCAAGTGAAGCCACTGCAAAATCCCATTGCAGCGACGAATGGCACGACTACCAACCCGTTGCTATTTCATTAGAAGAATTTCTGGAATATTGGGTGTCGGATCTCAACGACGATGGTGTGTTGATCGGTGTGGATTGGCAGACTGATGAAGATTGCCTTGAACTTGATCCTATTGTTTTAGCAAAAGATTTGGTTGATGTTGAAGAGGTTTAATCCCTTCAATATGCCATTAATGACATCAAGGACTGAGGTGCTCATTCCTTGATGTCTGCTATCCCGCTTATCGATATTCCCTTCGACCAACGTCATACCTGTTGGTTTTGCGGCGAACCGAGCAATCAACGCTTCGAATATATTGCCCACACACATACGCCACATCCTTCGTTAGCCGTGCCCGCCTGCAGCGAATGCTTACGATTAGCCAAACAACATCCTTTGAGCTCAATATGGGATTGTCGTATGGCCGTCAAAGATGCACTGATGCGCATTTATGCAAAACACCTCGCGATTGGGATTAATTGGACCGAAGAAGAACTTGCCGAGTCTGAATTTTCCTGCAAAGTGTTTGAAGGCTTTAAGAAAAGTGCTTGGATGATGTACCAGATTGCCCGCGACCGTATCAATGCACCCGGCTGGCCACTGGTATTAGAAGGCGAAGAAATTGACGACCAAGGTTATAACGCAGGTTTCGAATTTGATGGCGTGACCTTTAACTCAGTCAATGCTGCAATCCAGTACTACTCGACGCAATTCACCTTAGACCCGCAGTTTTTTGCCGAACTGGTGCGCCTCGTCGGCCGAGCAAGATTTAACTACGCCCTACGACTCGCCCGCATCCATATCGCCGCCGCCAAAGAAATGAAACGCCAAGTATTACAAGATGTAGAAGCCGAATTCGCCTCGTAATCGAGCGTTAAATAAAAAGGTAATTTGGTAGGATTTGCACAGAATCGATGGAAAGGTGACGATTGAATGGCTGATATTAAAAGTCTGATATAAACAGGCCATATTTAAAACAGTTATTAAAAGCAATTATTAAAAGCGCTGAGCCTACCGATGACCAACACAAGGCCAATCACCGATAGGTAGAATCTCAAGATGCTTAGTGATTGATTACTTGTCTTAATCTTTCTTGTACCACTTCCACGAGTAAATCCGGCTGGAATTTAGAAATAAACTTATCACAACCGACCTTCTCAACCATGGCATGGTTGAAACTGCCGCTCAGTGAAGTATTCAAGGTAATATATAGATCTGACATAGCTTTATCACCGCGAACTTCAGAGGTCAGTTTGTAGCCGTCCATCTCGGGCATTTCGGCATCGGTAATCATCATCAGTAATTCTTTAGACACTTGCTTACCTTCATCACGCCATTTCTGTAATAACGTCAGCGCCTGCAAGCCATCCGAGGCTTCAATGATTTCTATACCTAGTTGGCTTAAGGTTTCACGCACCTGACGCCTTGCGGTCGATGAATCGTCCACGATCAAGATTTTTCTGCCTGGCATTTCATGGACTAAGGTTTCATCGAGCACACCTTCAGAAAGCCTAATATCGTAGTGAATAATCTCAGCTAGCACTTTCTCTACATCGATAATCGACACTAGTTGCGATTTGCCTTGGTGCTCGATGCGGGTAATTGCCGTCAGATAATTATTGCGCCCCGCCGTTTTCGGCGGCGGCATGATATCGCTCCATGTCATGTTGATAATGTGCTCAACCTTGCCGACTAAGAAGCCCTGCACGCTGCGGTTATACTCTGTGATGATCATATTGGCATCATCATCCGGCGGTAAAGGTTTAAACCCAATCGCCGAACGTAAATCAATCACAGGGATAGAAATGCCGCGAATATTAGCAACACCATAAATATGAGGATGACTCCCAGGCATAGCATTAAGGGGAGGAAGCTTGACCACTTCTTTAACTTTAAAGACGTTGATGGCAAATAACTGCGTGGAATTAATGCTAAAGAGCAACAACTCGAGGCGGTTCTCACCCACGAGTTTGGTACGCTGATCTACGGTTGCAAGTACGTTTGCCATAATGCTGCTTCTCTACTCTTGAGGAAAATCCTTTCCTCACATGCGACGGATTAGCTCAAATTATAGCGGTAAACTCCCATGAAGAACCATGCCGTGAGTCTATTTTATCTAAAAATTACAACCACTCTCGCAAAAGCGCGAATATTCAACCCATTCAAAACGCATATTCAATTTAGGTCAGCGACACTGTCGCCTAACGCTGCACTTTCTGGGCAAGCACCATGCCCGCAAGATCCAAGGCATTTCTGTCGCAGATTATCTCAAACCCCGATTGACGCAGCACAAGTAACCACTCGCGGTGATTAAACCGATTTTGCTGTGGATGCTCAAATAAGCGTCGGCTTAATGGATTACAAATCGCCGCGCGATATAAATCCTCTATCACAAAGTAACCGTTTGGTTTCAGTACCCTTGCAACATCCTTAATGGCCGCCTGCCAATCTGGAATATGGTGGAATACGGCAAAATCAAACACCATATCAAACTCGCCATCGGCAAAGGGAAGACTAGAAGCATCGGCAACCGAGAAACTCAGCCCTTTTAAGCCCTGCGGCCGAGCTTGCCAACGGGACTGTGCCGCTGCAACCATTTCGGGGTCGATATCCACGGCCGTGATATGTCCTGCGCCAAAATGCTCGCGGATCAACTGAATACCATTACCAAACCCACAGCCGATTTCTAATGCACGCTCGCAGCGGGCCATAGGTTTAGGCATCATAGAAGTCAGTAAAGGCGCTTCGAGATGATTTTGTAGCCAAAAACGTATTGGATGCTGAACGAGCTTTTTTTCAAATGGATTTAATTTCATGCCATCCTCTAAATATGGGTAAACTATTGTTGAATAATTTTACTGATCGAACTGCCACTATGGTACGTAATGATAGGAACATAAGTTCACCAGAGGCCACGATGAAATTACCTCTTTTCCCACTACCCATTTGTTTATTGCCCGAAGGTTACACACAACTGCGGGTATTCGAACCTAGATATAAGCGTTTAGTCGCCGAATCGTTAAAGTCAGGCGAAGGATTCGGCTTATGTATGCTCGAAGAGGATGGTAAAACTATTCAGCCCATAGGCACCTTAGTGCATATTATTGATTTTGAAACCCTACCCGATGGCTTTTTAGGGATCAGTATTCAAGGTGCGCAGCGCTTTAAACTCAATGAAATCCGTGTCGAAGACGATGGATTAAAGCGCGGCGATGTTAGCTTTATCGACAATTGGCCTGCTGTACGTATTGCGACCGATGAGCGTTACTTGAGCCAAATGTTACAAAATATCATCAAGGAATATCCGCAACATCTCAAGCACTACCAAGCGGAACAGTTCGAGGATATTGCTTGGGTCTGCCAACGCTGGCTAGAAATATTACCCGTGCAAGCCTCCGAAAAGTACACCTGCATTAATGCCTTAGATCATATTATGACCCGAGACCTATTGAGAGCCGTGATAAAATAGCCCTGTGAATGATCCTTTATTTAAGCCAGTCCGTATTGATTGATAGTTTGACAGTAAAACTGGGCTCAGAAACGAATCAAGCCTCTCAATGTTGTCGTTACTGATGTCAACATCAGGACTAATGACTGGGATAAGAGCGAAAATAATGGAAAATATTCAATCACAAAGCAGGCAAAATCGGTATCATGGCCCTATCACGTCTCTGACTCATTCGGCTATGGATAACGACATTTCCGCTGTTAAAACCTGCGAGCCTCAAGCAGATGCTTTAATCACGTTCATGCTTCAAGTAGCAGATAAGCGTGATAGAGCCGCCTTTGGGCACTTATTCCAGCATTTTATGCCCAAGATCCGCGCCTTTGGTTTGCAAAGACTGAATCAACAAGGCTTAGCCATGGATTTAGTTCAAGAAACTATGACCAGCGTGTGGACTAAGGCCCACCTGTACAATGCTGAAAAAGGCTCAGTGACAACTTGGGTGTTTACCATAATGCGTAATCAGTGTTTCGATATGCTGAGACGAGTACAACACAATAAAGAAGATACCTTTGGCGATGATATTTGGCCATTGTGCGATGCAACCATGGCTCAAGACACACTCACTGATCATAAATTGACGGCGAAACTCCTCCAACATCTTGATGCCCTTCCCCTCGCGCAACGACAAGTCGTGCAAGGTATTTACATGCAAGAACTCACTCAACAAGAGTTAGCCGATGCCCTCAAGGTGCCAATAGGCACCATAAAGTCACGATTAAGACTCGGGCTAGAAAAGTTGAAAAGTTTCTTGGAGACACACAATGATTAAGCATCATCCCCAACCAGAATTACTCGTGAGCCATGCGAATGGGGACTTACCTTTGTCTATGGCCATCGCGGTATCAGCGCATTGCGCGTTATGTGAGACGTGTCGTGAGCAACTTGCCCTATTAACAGAGCAAGCCGCCAATTCAGCATTAAATCCAGATGGCGCTCATGCTCATGCTGCAAATCATACAGACCAAGAGTCGATTCACACTGCGCATATTGAGGCTGAAAACACTCAAGCTACTAATGTACCAGTGATGGATATTGACGCTATGCTGGCGCAAATCATGGCTCAACCTGCGGCAACGGATGTGCCTAGTAACGCTCCTCTGGATGTTCAAGTAAAACAACAGCATTACACAGTACCGTCGGTGTTTCGCCAGCATTTGGCCCGTCCTTGGCAAATCTTAGGCAAAGTCAGTCGCATGCGTTTTGATGTCGATGAAATGAACACCCGCGCGAGCTTATTACACATAGATGCGCAAGGTGAAATCCCCCAACATACCCATAAGGGCTATGAGTTAACCCTATTGTTAGCGGGAGCGTTTTCGGATCTTAACGGTGACTATGTGCCAGGTGATTTTATTGTGCTCGATAGCCAACATCACCACTCACCTAAAACCGTTGACGGTTGCTTATGCTACACAGTGTTAGATGCGCCGCTGCATTTTACCAAAGGCCTAAGCAAGTTGCTTAACCCCATAGGTGAACTGATTTATTAAGCCTGTAGCCAGTGCTTTAACATGACTTATTTACTCCGTTTTAAAATGAGTCCGCTGCTAAATTTTCAATTACTAAATTTTTAGTTACTAAATGACGGCCATTAATCCCATTGAAATAACCTATTTCAGTGGGATTTTTTATTCTATTTGCGTGAGTTTTTTATTCAATTTGCTAGCAGTAACAACATCCTATTCGCCTAAAAAGCCGCAATATGGACACTCTGCATTGCAGCTAGATACAAGATAAGGACATGTTCCATGCTAAGCTTCACTCTTTAAATCAAATGAATAGCCAGAAATAATTCACGTTAACTCAACATCAATCAACAAATAATCACATTGAATAAAAATTAAACTTGCATAAGCTACTTTTATTGATATACTACACGTCGTTTTGAGAAACACCTTGTTGTTTACCTTTTTAAAACCAGCCTGATCATTAGCAATCAGAGTTCGGTCCTCATAAAGAAAGCCTACTACAAGCAAAACCCCATAAGCTCAAGCATTCGATACCACTAAAATCATGTGGTTATGTCTGTGAACTTACTGTTCTCCACACTGTCATAGTATTGTCATTAAGCTATGGTCAACTGGCAGAATCAAGTTAGTCCATTGGCATAATCGACAGCATGTATTATTTATCGATTAAGCATCTCTTGATTAATGAATCAAAGATGGGGTAACCTCGATACTCAATAGAACGAATCTTTCGCAAATTGCTAAGGATATTTTATAGTTACAACTATCTCACCTATGGGTGAATTAACAAAAAGGAGTGTGGCATATGTCATACAAAATTAATGGACATGAAATTACAGTGAACTTCCCTGTAGATTCAATCTCAGTAAATAAAACCTCAATTGCTTTTACCGATCGTCAAGGTAAAAACAGACAGACTTTTTCAAAACGTACAGAAGCCATCAGCTTTATGAAATGGTTATTGTCCGCAAACAAATAAGTCAAAAAATAAATTAGACGATAAGTTAGAAATAAGTACTGTAATACCCCGTTTGCTCAAGTGTATTTAATCGGTTTCCATTCTCTTCGCAGTACCGAACACTTAAGTAAACTGATAGCCGAATGTCACGAACACGCTATCCTTTTTTACGTCATCATGACGAACACATTTGGTTCAGGCTGTATCTCTCTCACACAGATACCTGCCGAACCAAATGAGTCAAATCTAACTTAGATCACCTATTTCCACTGCAGCATCCGCTAATATTCGTTCCCATGAATACTGTTCAGCACCTCATCTATGCCAAAACCCAATACCCAAATCGCCATGCAAAGCTTGATAAGCCAGATCAAAGCGACAATTCCGCTCAATTTAGCGGAAGCACAACTGTGCCAAGGACAATGTTTAGGTTGTTCGAAAAAAATGCTTGAAATGCTCGATGCAGAAATCAGCTATTGGCAATATTCAGATGCGATACCCAGCCTAAAAGATTTAAAAAACCTCGAAAAGATAGGCCAACGTACCTATAAAATCCTTAAGCGAAACCAGTTGCTGCCTTAATCGCTTGTATTTGCATTTAACTATTGATGGGGCGTTTTACTTATACGACTGAACATAAATTCATAACTGAACTGAACTGAACTGAACTGACAATATGATCCTGATAGAAATCACATTGCCAGTTTTATCTTAGCTATTGTCTATAGCCGTTAAAAATTACAACTCTATAGGCTCAACGTCTGGACTCTGCCAACCTTGCGCGAATATCTGCCAAAGAATATTCAGTTAAGAGTTCACCATCGGCAAATACGGGGACAAACTCGCAATTGTTAACATCTTGCCAGCTCGCTTGATCTTTAAGATAAAATTGCCCTTGCTCATCTTTAAACACCGCAACCAGTCCCTTAGCTGATTTTTTAGTACCGTCATCGGTTTTAGGATCTTTAAATATTTCTCTGTCTTTACCATCAACTTTCGCAAAGGTCGCTTTCACCGCGTAACCGTCGGTATCTCGGGTCACGTGTTGATAGGTAAAACTGCCAATCCCAAACACAATATTGGTTGACGCAAAACCTTTGGCCTTTAAGCCGGCACAAATGGCTTCAGCCCGCTCAATGGTGATTGAATCGCCATAAATCAGTCCGACATGGCTATCGAGTAATTTGTAACCTTTGGCAGTTGTGCTGCCCCCAAAGACATCCCACAAACACTTGATAGCGCCTTTATACTCAGGGCTCCCCACAGCTGCTTGTGGATCACCACAAATGATCTTCACCGGACAACCCGTATCAGGCCTAAACACCACTTTGCCCTCACGCGCAAGAATACGGTCTTTTAAGGCAACGGTGAACTCTGTCATCACCTGCCAAAAATCCCAAGAATCAGAAACGATACTGACAATGCCGCTAGGATAAATATCTTCAATCAGACGGCGGAACGTCTCTAATTCATTCTCCATACCACCCGCACACATCACACTGTGCTCCGTTGCGGCCACACTGCCACCGACAAGTTCATGATCACTATCGGCACGGTAATATTGCTCAAGAAAATCAATCGCGGGAATGGTATCTGTACCCGTAAAACTGAGTAAATGGGCGGCGCCGCTCATTACCGCAGCCTCTGCACCATACATGCCGCGGAAACTAAAATCATGGCCCTGCCAATCAACAAATGCGATGTCACCATCGGTTTCTAGCGCGTAAGTCTCAAATATTTTGCGGTATTGCAGCGCGGTTGTGGCACTGGTACACATACCCCACACATTCGCGGAAAGGATGGTTTCGAGGTAATTGGTCAACCAAAAGAACCGCTCATCGGTATTGTACAAAACCAAGCAAGGCACTTTTAGTGGATACACTGAGCCTTCAGGTAATGCCATGATTTTTATTGGTAAATAACCTAAATCATGCAACTCCTCAATATGCTGAGTACCGACATTATTTGGCCCGAGATAGTTATTGATACGGCGGGAGAATTGGCGAATGACCTGATCTTTGGGTTGTTGAAAGAAATCACGGTTCCAACTGTCGATCAAGAAATGCTTGATAAAATACTGCAAGCCAAAAAACACCATTTGGTCTGTATAACCACGACGGGATTTACGGGCGGTCAAGTTACTAAAAATCACTTGAGTATTATCGGGATACTGACGACGGTGGTCGACTTTGTAACCATCAATGGCGGTAACGGGATTCAAGTACATAATATTTTCCTTAATGATTCATATAACTCAAAACAGCATGGCAATCACAGAACTCGCTCGAAATATGTGCAGGGACACCTAAACTATCGGTACAAAATAATCTGTCGATGCCCACCTCGCGCAGAGCCGATTCGCTGGCCTTATCTTCATAATGTGACACGATCAAAATGACGCTTTGGGCCCCCTTTTGCTTTAACTTGATGGCAAGTTCGATAAAGGTTCTGCCACCAGCACAAATGTCATCGACGATTAAGCAGGTTTTACCCGATAAATCATCACAGAACACTTCGGTAGCGATAATATGACCATTGACCACATCACGATGTTTATCGGCCCTGATCACCGGCATTCCCTGTAACGCTTTCGCTAAGCCGAATACTTTCTTATTCGCCCCCGCATCGGGTGAGACTAACACTAGCTCACCCGATAATTGAGCTGCAATCGCGGCGACAAAGCTGTGGTTGTCAATAACTTGCACTCGGTCTAACAATGCGGCGGTGACATCGCTGTGCGGGTCAAAAATGCTGACTGAAGCATATTGCTGCTGATTAATCAGGCTGGCATAGACTTTTACCGATAAGGCCTCGCCCACATTACAGACTCTATCTTGGCGGGCGCCAGGCATATAAGGCAGTAACAGATCGATTTGCTCTGCACCGCTGCGGCGTAATGCATCGGTTAACAACAAGAGCTGCATGATGGAATGATCGCCACGATAGCCGAAGAAAAGTGTGACGCGTTTCGCTGGAGGAACCAGCAGTTGAACATGATTCTCCCCCGCGCCAAATTGAAATAAACGGTAATGAGCCTCATCACTAGCTGCGGGTAACTGATAAAAATCGGCTTGCAGTTGTTGAGCGTTAACAGTGCCTTGATACGCTTGAATGCTTTTAGATGCTTGAATACGTTGAGACATACTAACCTCCTGTCTATGGCAAGATTACCGCAATTAACGGCGCCCTTGTTGTCTACAGAACTAATAGTGTCTTAAAGACATTATTATGTAAAGTTGATTTTTAGACTATTTATGACGAAATAAAAGCCATTGATATACCTAAATCGCATATAGTGTCTTTTAGACACTATGTGCAATTTAGGTAACTGAATAGGAAAAAAGCTGTTGAGTAATATCAAAACCTAAAACATAAGCAGTTGTCATTAGCCCCATGAAAACGCGTTTCAATCTGCAACGACTTTGATCAACATTCTAAATTTCTTAAGAATCGGTACGATGCGGTATCGGGTTTCAAGCGGTATAAATTCGCAGGACGCCCCCGTTCAGTGCGCTTCAATCCGGTATCGATCAATAAATCGGCCTGTTCAACCCGCCGACGAAAAGATTTACCTTGGATAGGCTTACCCAGTAAAACTTCATGTACATGCTGCAGTTCTGGCAAGGTAAAAGGTTCAGACAGTGCAAAGCCTGGCACTAAAGAATATAAGGCTTTCTGTGTTAAGCGTTCCCGCGCTTGCTCAATTAACTGCAGATGATCAAACGCTAATAGCATCTGTAACACATCCTCTAACGGCCACCACTTAACATCACTCACTGAATCAATTTGGATTTGGCAGGCTTGATAACTCATCAAGGCGGTGTAACACACAGTCACGGACCAGCCTCTTATATCACGGCCACTATTACCCACAGTGCATAGCTGCTCAATATAAGGTGGCACTACCGCGGTTTTCTCATGCAGTTTACGTAATACGGTTTGTTCTAAGGATTGATCGCAATTTTCATCTATAAAGCCTCCTGGTAATCCCCACAAACCTAAAAAAGGATGGTTTGAACGTTGCACTAAGAGTACTTTAAGCTGCTGATCATGGTAGGTAAACAATACGGCATCCACTGTCAGTAGCTGAGCCTTGAAAGCCTTAGGATCGTAATTGGCAAGATATTCCGCTTCAGTCATGAGTATTCCCCATCATTCAATATCATAAGCTTAACTTAGGCATGACACAGCTTCAAACACATTATGTCTTAGCGTCACTAAGTAAATATCCTGCACCGTGGGCTTAGCTACTTTAGCCAAATTTACGCTGATAACGCGGCAACATAGTCTCATTCCCCAATAATCCGCCTTGATGCAAATACATCACATGACCTAATTCACTACGCTGTAAATAATCCTCAAGCACAATAAAACCTAAGGGATCGTAGAGTAATTCAAACTGAACTCCTGAGGCACAAACCCGCTGCCACATTGCATAGAATTCAGGGTAGAGTTTACCAAAGTGATATTTTTTGCCGACATTCACTATCTGTGGATGCTCAAGGGTATTTGGATTAAGCATAGAGAATTGCAAACGTAAATAATCATCGCCTCCCACCACAGCACAAGTCACGACGCGAATCGCCGTTTGCTGACGAACAAAGTACTGATTCAAAAATAACGCTGTCGTCCCCGTCCCCGACGGTAAAAAGACCGTTAAATCGACTAAATCATTCGCCTGCGCAAATTGCACTATTTCTTGCGCCAATACATTTAACCCGTATTCAGCGTAGGAACAGCGTCCGCCCTCTGGGATAAACAGTGCCGTCGGTTCATTCGCGAGCACTTGAGCCTCGATAAACTCTTGGCAACTCAATCCCACATTGTCGACTTGCGCATTAAGGTTAGGACTAGCCTTAAGATTTAACAAAACCTGATGTTCAGATTGTGCATGAGTGCACGTCTGCTTTTGCGCCATTAACACACTTAAATCGATAATATTGGCACCATTTGCTAAGGCAGCAGCATAATTGCCCGTGGGATGTTTAACTATTTGACTGGCAATATGATCAACATAAAAGTCACACTGCCAGCCTTTCATCTTGGCCAATGTTGATAGGGAATACAAAGAGTTCGCTAAGGGTGAGCCATGACCTATCACCTTGTTGATGCCGGCAAACTCATGATCTAAAAAATAACCGAATTTACGCGCTTTATTGCCGCTAAACGCTGGATGCAATAAGTCATCACGTTTTAGAAATATTTCTCGACCAGCAAAGGCAAAAATATCGACGGGGGAATTTGCAAACATCAGGCTACTCAAACGATTAAATACTCGGGCTTTTAAGCCATTTTAATGGAATGGCTAGTGTACCCTAAGAAATTAGCAATTTAGCGAAGAAGTAGTGGAAATCACAAATACAGTTTTGAACAATACCCGTAAGCAATTGATTTACTGGTGTTAAAAAATTGGCACGTTTCTCGCTTAGTCATTGACATATATTCAGTTTATCAAAGCTAACGGCATTCATTACAGCTAACGATAAAGGCTAAAAAAGTAACCTAAGGAGTTTTCAATGGCAGTATTACGCTTAATATTCAACATCGCTTGGTTTGTGCTCGGTGGATTTGTGATGGGACTCGCTTGGTGGCTCGCAGGTATCCTGTGTTTTATCAGCATTATTGGTATTCCCTTTGGCCGCGCCTGCTTTGTTATCGGCGAAATGACCTTCTGGCCATTTGGCCAAGAACAAATCAACCGTCGCCACTTGACCGGACGTGACGATTTAGGCACAGGTGCCCTAGGCATGGTGGGAAATATCATTTGGTTTTTGCTGTTTGGGATCTGGTTAGCCATAGGCCACCTGGCCCATGCCTTAGCCTGTTTTGTGACTATTATCGGTATTCCCTTTGGAATACAGCATCTTAAATTGGCGTTACTTAGCCTAACACCGATAGGTCAAACCGTCGTGGCTAAAGCCTGATCGGTAGTGAGTTACCCGTCTTAGCGCTGTTCATTGCCGATGATTTACTGTGGAGAATGGATAGCGCTTTTTCATCCCATACTGAAAATATCGCCTCGTTAAAAGCCATTTCTTCCTCCAGTAAATCGTTGCAACTGTATTGAGTATGGACATATTGAGCATGGGCAGGTTCATCATCCTCTTGAACCTCAGTTTGCGGCTTAGTCGGCGTCGCAATCGCTAACAGGTAATGTGCCAGTTTTGCAGGGGCATCAATGGCCGCATCATGGCCGCAATACGCTAATACTATCAAATCAGTGTGAAAGTGCTGCGCTAAAGCTTTACTCGATGCCATGCTCACCAACGCATCACGGTCACCGCAGAGCACACTTATTGGTACTTCCACGGTCAATGGACACTGATATTGAAAAGCCGCCCACAGTTGCCGCCAGGCATTACGGATAGTTGGCGAGGATTCGCGGCGAAATTCACTCCATTCGGCAATTAAATCGCAATCTCGCCGATGGCGAAAACTGGTTAAACGCACTATCGTCGACTCGATGGGATGTAAGGCTTTACCCCGAGCCCGCAAGCAAAACGCCTTCAATGCATTCAGTGGATTAAATCTTTGATACCAAGGCGATAAATTCGCCGCACTGCTGTTTAATACAAAAACATGCCTTATCTGCCAAGGCCGCTGGTGCGCCATTTCCAGCGCCAACATACCGCCCATAGACAAGCCGAGAAGATAAATGGCTTCTCCATTTTGCACCTGCTCATCCAATTGCTGCCACACGACATGGGCATAGTCAGCAATCTTAAGTGGGCTTAGTTCATGGGATAGCGTCCCATTACCTGGCAAATCCGGTGTCAGTACTCGCAGCCCCTTTTGTCGCAGTCGCTGATCGAAGCCATTCCAGTGGCGCTGATCACGCATTAATCCCCGCAATAACACCCAAGTTGTCATGACTGTGACTCCCCATACCAATACTGCCGCGCGCACTCAGTAAGTTCAGTCAAACGTTCAGGCGTTAACTGCTCTAACGATTGTGCGTAGGCCGCTTCCATCATAAATTGCATCAGCACTGTGTGCCTGCGTAAAATTCTGTGGTGACGATGTGTTTTCTGCGGATTGAAAAAACCTGCAAAATTAAATATTTGTCTGGGATTTTTCTTTATCCAAGCCCAGGATCCCATCTCTAATGTCAAAGGTAGAAACGGTACCTGAGCATGGGGATCGGCCACTTGATGTTGGCGATAGAGGTAATCCCAAATATCCCCATGGGTGCGATAAAACTGACTCTGGGGTGCGAGCCGATAATGGCCATGATGGGGATAACTCTGTTCAAATAATTGTTTTAGATGAAAAATATAATTGGCATTTTCGAAGGCGGTACGCGTATGGGCGTAGGGGAACCAAATATGATCACTCAAGCCAAAGCCAGAGTGAGCATCGAGGGAAATCAAACTGGTGCTGCGGCTCAGCAATTGCTGTACATAGGCAACTAAACCGACGGTTTCAAGCTCCATTCCCCCCATGCCGCGATACCATGGTAGCCGCGACGATATCCGCTGCCCTCCGACCATAAAAGAGACTTTTTCGCTGGATTCTATCGGGGCGTTACGCATCAAATCCACTTGATTACCATTACCCCGCGTTCCCATAAATAAACCAACGGGATTCACCACAGGCACAAAAGCTAACCGCACGCCCGTTAACATCTGCTGTAGGTGTTTATCCCACACCAGCCGCTGCAACAAACTGTTCAGCAATGCCAAGATGACTTGAGAGCCAATACGTTCAACCCCATGCACGCCGCCCACAAAGAGTACTGTCGGACAGGGCTTATCTCCTCCGCCCAGTTCAACACTATAGAGAGGAAAATGTTCGTGACGAAATGGGATGTCGGCAAGAATTTGATACTGCAACTTAAGATGATGAGTATCAATGAGTTGTTGCAGCGTATCTAACTCAAAGGGAAGTTTATTCATGTCACCTTAATCAAAAAATGAGAGAGCAACTCATGCCGTTAAGGTGATGCTAATAGTGAACAAAGACAGAATGATGACAAGCGGAATATCTGATGTAAATTTGAGAGGAATTGGCTGAAAATAGAGGAAAAATAAGGGGTAAAATAGAGAGCACACTAACCTAAATCATGCATTAGTCTTCACGATACAGTAGCTCTCCGATGATGGTTTCGACGTCTATTTGCGCCAAGCCTTGGTCGAAAATATCTCGCCAACGTCGGCCTTCTTCGGTATTACGAAACGCGATATAAAGCTGCTTATTCGCTAAAATTTGGCGGTTGATTTGTAGTTTTTCCGCCAGCGGCTGCAAGGGCTTTTGCTTAAGTAAATAGTGCAGCACGTTGACATCGATTACCGCCGCATCAATACGGCCTGCGGCCACTTTCTTAATATTGTGCTCATCTGAAGTCACCGCTTCAGTCGGCTGAACGCCTGTGGAAATCATGCGATCTAACGCCTGAGTATTCACATAATCTTTCACCACACCTAAGGTATAGCGATTCAGATCTTCGACATAATTCCAACTCACAGGATGGGCTTTTTGCTCCACCAGCCCCAAAGGACCGTCGCCAATCGATTTAGAAAAAACAAACTTTTCAGTCTCGAAGTAGTATTCAGGGAAATAACCCAGATAGTCAGAATTAGGCATACTGGCGAGCTTTACAGCGCGGCTCCATGGGTAAAAATCCACTTCTAATTGGTGCCCCATCACTTTAAGCGCCGCCCGCGCCACGGCAATACTCGCGCCCTGCTCGGCTAATTGCTGCCCAGAATAAGGCGGCCAAAGTAAGGATGTCAGCATTAAGGTATCCGCTTTCGCTGTGCTCAAGCCCATGGAGGAAAGGCAACACGCAAGGAGCATTGAACGCCATCGAACCATTTGGGACTCCTTAGCCTGCAGAATGGATTGACTAGTAAATCATCGACAAATTGAGCTTTAGTTTTTATCTGCCAAGATTTTTTCTCTGGTTTCAGTATAGCCATGAAGCCACTGCGGGGAAGTGAAGTTTTGTTACAATTAGGCTGACGACATAAGATGCCAATAAATGAGCAAAGGATTAGACTGAAAACTGACATACAGTTAGCACACAACTGATAGTCAGCTGACAGTACAGCTTGATTCGATTAACTCACCATAAGGCCAACTCCTATGCGCAAAGTTACCTTTTTCAATCGCGCGCCGTCCTCCCATGCAAAAGGCGCGATAACTAAAGCGGGGATCACTGTGATTGGTGCAGCTTTAACCTTGCTCGGGCTGGTCTTTTTACTCTTACCCGGCCCAGGTTTACTCTTGATTATCTTAGGATTGGCGCTGCTCAGCACACAATATGCGTGGGCAAAGCTGGCGCTGCGTCGCAGTCAGCGAAAGTTAACTCAAAGTGCGGCTTGGCTTGATGGCATGACTCGTCGACTCTTCCGTTAACTCGTTAACTTGTCGGTTAAACGACACCTATAGACTGAATAAAATTCAAGCCGCATTGCGCGGCTTGAAAGTCAAAAAAGCAGGCGAGCCAAATCACATCACTTAAGCATTAATATCTTCATATAACTCTTGATACATCAGCTCACGCATTTTGAATTTCTGAATTTTCCCCGTCACAGTCATTGGATACTGATCCACAAACTTGATGTAACGCGGTACTTTAAAGTAGGCAAACTTCTCGGTGAGGAAATGACGAATATCTTCCTCGGTAATCGCGGAGCCTGAGCGGACTTTAATCCAAGCACACACTTCCTCCCCGTATTTATCGCTTTGAACGCCAAAAACAGCCGCATCCTGCACATCTTTATGGGTGTAAAGTTTCTCTTCAATCTCACGGGGATAGATATTCTCGCCACCGCGAATGATCATATCTTTAATCCGACCCACAATTTGCACATAACCTTGCTCATCCATTTGGCCAATATCGCCAGAATGTAGCCAACCCGCACTGTCTATGGTCGCCGCTGTTTTTTCGGGATCGTTCCAATAGCACTGCATTATGCAATATCCCCGACTACAGACTTCACCGGGTTGATTAACTGGCAACACTTCACCAAATTCATCGACTATTTTCACTTCGGTATGGGGCAAAGCCCGGCCAACGGTGAGCACCCGTTTCTCAACCGGCGAATCGATTTCAGTAATATGATTGAGCGGACTGCACTCAGTCTGACCATAACCAATCAGTACTTCCTTCATATACATGAGATTTTGTACTCGGCGCATCACTTCTTCTGGGCAAGTTGCCCCCGCCATCACGCCGGTTCGTAAAGAACTCAAATCAAAACGCGTAAATTCAGGATGCTCAAGCTCGGCAATAAACATGGTCGGTACGCCATGTAAAGCGGTGCACCGCTCTTGCTCAATCACTTGCAATGTCGTCAAAGGATCGAAGGATTCGCCGGGGAACACAGCCGCTGCGCCTTTGGCTAAACAGACTAAACTGCCGAGCACCATGCCAAAACAATGGTATAAGGGCACAGGAATACAGAGTTTATCGTGGCAGGTAAACTTCATCGCCTCTGCGACTAAATAGCCATTATTCAAAATGTTATAGTGGGATAAGGTCGCACCTTTCGGGCTGCCCGTCGTGCCAGAGGTAAACTGGATATTAATCGAATCATACGGGCTTAATGCTTTGCCGATACTCTCGAGTGCCGCCTTGTCATCGGCGGTCACATCGACGAGCAAGTCATCAAAATTCAACATGCCGACGGATTTTTCAGCGCCCATACGGATCACAAACTCGAGATCAGGAACGGCCTTCGCCTGTAATTGACCAGCAGGGCAAGAAGTTAGTTCAGGTGCCAATTCGTATAACATTTCGAGGTAATTGCTGGATTTAAACTTGTCGGCACAAATTACCGCGCGGCAACCCACGTTACTCAGCGCATATTGCAATTCTTCAGGCCGATACGCAGGGTTAATACACACCATGATGGCGCCAATTTTAGCGGTCGCATATTGGGTTAAACACCACTCGATATTGTTAGGAGACCAAATACCCACCCTATCACCGGGCTGAATGCCAAGCTTCAATAACCCTGTGGCGAGCGCCTCTATTTGATCTAGATATTGGCGGTAGTTCCAGCGGATATGTTGATGATGTACGACAACGGCTAATTGGTCGGGATAGGTTGCCGCAATCTCATCAAGATATTGACCTATGGTTTTCTCAACGAGTTTCGGTGATAACTCGCCTCTAAACTCGCTGACGTTGAGCGGACTGATAACTTGGCTTGTTGGAACAGACATTAAGGCCTCCGTGCATTTATTATTATGATTAGCGAGGTCCAAACTAACCAATCCACGGATCATGTCACAAGCAAAAAAACACTTTATTAGACTAAAGAGTAAGATAATCGATTAGATAACAATCCATTAAAGTGCGGGGTTAGCGGCTGATAAATTCAAGATGAGTGCTCGACTTAGGCACATTTAAGCTTTGCAAGCGCTCAACAATGGCCAGTAAAATCCCTTGGCGGCGCATATTTTCTAATACGCCAGGACTAAAGACCTCAAGTCGCGTCATGGCGGTCAGCAGCAATTTGCATTGTGCTATGCTCGCTTCACGAATGTAGGCGGGTTTATCGACTAAGTAACTGTTGTTATACCAATAGTCCCAAGTGAAATTTGCCAATAACCAACCTTGGGTTGTCAGGTCATTAATAAATTCCAGCATCCGCTCATGGCTTAGGATCACATCACCCGCTGTAAAATCCTTAAGATATTTAGTGTATAAACCACAGTCGGACGTCATTGTTGAAGTTCCCATAACACACCTCACAGGTTTTGATTGCCACTGCTGCCACAACTTATAGGGCACCAATCACAAACCGAGATCGAATTTGACGCTTTGCCTTAGAAACGAGAATTTGCATAAGGCATACCAAATAAGATTGCTGCCCACAGGCTAAGCCACCTTATCTGAACCGAAACTTAATCAAACTCACAATGCTTGATCTGAGTGACGAACTGGGGTGTTCGATAAAATTAAGATAAACTCACGGATATTGAAGCGCTTAACGGCCACTATGAATTAAGGAAACCCAATGAACTACTGGCTTATGAAATCGGAACCCGACGAATTTAGCATAGATGATCTTAAGGCTTGCCCGAACCAAACCGAAGCTTGGCATGGAATACGTAACTATCAGGCGCGTAACTTTATGCGCGATGCGATGCAGATTGGCGACAAGGTATTTTTTTACCATTCAAGCTGCAAAGTACCCGGTATTGTCGGTATCGCAGAAGTCGTGACCAATGCGTATCCCGACAGCACGGCCTTCGATCCCGAATCAAAATATTTCGACCCTAAGTCAGATCCGACCAAACCAAGATGGCTACGAGTGGATATCCGCTTTGTCGAAAAATTTAACGATATTATTCCCTTAAGCCTGATTAAAAACCTGCCGCAATTGGCCGACATGTATTTAGTGTCTAAGGGCTCAAGGCTGAGTATCCAACCTGTGACCGCCGAACAATGGCAAGCTGTGCTAATGTTAACCCGTTGAGTTTAAACATCTCGACTCAGTAACGTTCAGCTAAGGTTCATTTAGTATCGCCTATTGTTGGCCGCATCAAGCATTGCCGCAACACTAGCTCAATGCTCTCTCAATGCCCTTTGGAGCACAGATGAATAAATTCACGTCAATGGTTGTCGCAGGGCTAGTGCTCAGCTTAATGGCGCCTATCTCTGTTTTTGCTAAAGACGACCAAGAGCATAAACACCATAAAAATGATAAAGATTTACCACCGGGATTACAGAAAAAAGTTAACCGTGGTCAACCACTGCCACCCGGCTGGCAGAAAAAACTCCATCGTGGTGATGTGCTTGAGCATGATATTTATGACCGCGGCCGTATCATTGTGCCCTTAGACAAAGATGGGATTATTAGCATTCAAGTTGAAGGCGCATTGATCAAACTCGATAATAACAGCCGTAAAATCCTCGATATCGTCAATATTATTACCGAATAGTCACGCATAACATGTGCGAAATGGCTAATCACGGCAGTTTTATTAGCACGCCCAGTTCTAAGTAGGGCGTGCAAGCATTCAAAACCATGACGCTTGCACAGTTCGCGCCCTTATCTGAACTGCTATGTATCCCGCAATCCCTGGCAAATTAACGGCCGCAGTTACAATTAAGCAACATACTGATATTTATCATATCTTTACTCTCTGATGCTTGGTCACTCATGAGCTGAATGCTAGACTCAGCCAGTGCTAATATGTGTGTAAACTCAGATAAAACTTCTTCGGTGAGGTGAGACGTTATAGTCGAGACCGAAAACTAAGCTCCTGATATCGAAGTATTGATACCAAGTGCTCTGCATAAACTCATACGTATAATTTTGAGTAAGTTAAGCGTTATCAAAGCTCTCTACAACTAAAGCAGCCAAAGCAGCGACTAATGCATAACCTTAACGCCACCCATAGCATATCTATTATTACTCTCCAATGACCGTAGACTGACGCTGGATTTTTGAAAATGAAACACACCTCACTTCAACGGGTTAAGCAGGCGATTATTGCGGGGTTCTGGGCTTCACTTGCCAGTATTTCTGTGGGTTTTCTTTTTAAGCTTTGGTTAGCACAATGGGTTGCCAAAGCCGATCTTGCGCTCTATCACACGGTTATCGATATCATCTCACTGTCGCTGATCCTGATGACAGGATTTCGCTCCTCTATGGTGGTGACCTACTCCCAGACCAAGCAAGATGTGGATATCACTAATATATTCCGCTACAGCTTA
Organism: Shewanella scandinavica; assembly: GCF_031932065.1. NCBI lineage: Bacteria > Pseudomonadati > Pseudomonadota > Gammaproteobacteria > Alteromonadales > Shewanellaceae > Shewanella > Shewanella scandinavica. The sequence continues at coordinate 31,766 of NZ_JAUOES010000023.1, read as the reverse complement.
ATTGCTATGGTGCTACTGACTTGGGGCTTAGTTTTGCCCTACATAAAACACAAACTTCAGCTCAATGTAGAATATTTTCAATTGGTTGGCATTATTTTGAGCATGGGGCTCAAAGTGTATTTTACCAATCAAATTGCTATGTACCGGCTGTATGCCATCTCCAATCGAGTGACTTGGCTTGAGCCGATTGCGCAAGTGAGCAGCTTTTTCTTGTGTTTCTATGCGTTAAAACAAACGGCCATAGCGTCACTCTTTTACAGCATGACATTGTCATCGCTCATCGTTGCCTTATATATGTACTTAAAACGGCGCAAGGATATCGCCACTCCGCCCTTAAGTACGGTGCATTTTGATACGGGTTTACGCAGTTTTATGAAGAAAAGCCTGACAGCGTCTATGGAGGCTGGCGCCAGTATCTTGATGATTTACATCACAGTACTGCTGACCATTGCCTATTTCAGCATAGATGAACTGGGTGATTTCCAAGTGGTGGTGCGGCCAATGATCACTTACCTCACCTTGCTGTTTGTCTTCCCCATCTACCGCTTTGTGCTGCCCGAAGTCGCGGTGTGTGTAAGAGAAAAACGCTTTGACGAAGTCCAACAAATTAAGTCATGGCTGACTAAAGTTTCTTTGTGGATCAGCGGTATTTTTTTTGTCGTTATGGTCTTTGCGAGCAAGCCATTAGTCGCTTGCCTATTCCCCGAGCAATACATAAAAGCGGCCCCAGTATTAATGCATTTCTCCATGTTTTTTATATTCATGATGCTCAATGGCTATCAGTTAGCCTATATCAAAGCCCACGGCTACTTTACCCAAAGCCTACTCATTCGCCTTGCTGGTATCGCAGTGCTGGTCAGTACTTTCTACGCTTATCGCCTATATACCGAGAATGTCGTCGCAGTGATTTTAGCCTTGGGCACAGGCTATTTGATGATGTATCTGATATCGAAACTGGTGGAAAGACGCATTCAGCAGAGTCTTAACAACGGCCAAACACAGCCTTAACGACAGCTAAGAACGCTTAAAACGATGAAGGAAATAACATCTTGCAACTAAAAAGGCATCCCAGAGGATTATCTGGAATGCCTTAAGAAGAGAAAGCATGATTGCAAAATGGTGCTGTGATTGACTTACATCGATTCAGCTTAGGGCTTAACGCCCGTCGAGCATGCGGCCAAGACCACCAAGCACTGAACCTTCACCGCGATCACTGCCACCCGCAGATGGGGCATGGGCGATAATACGGTCTGCCATTCGTGAGAACGGTAAACTTTGCAGCCAAACCGTGCCGTGACCTTTTAGCGTCGCTAAAAATAAGCCTTCTCCGCCAAATACCATAGACTTTAACGAGCCTGCGCGCTCAATGTCGTAATCTATCCCAGGTGTAAATCCAACCAAACAACCGGTATCAACCCTTAAGGTTTCGCCTCTCAATTCTTTCTTAACTAAGGTGCCGCCCGCATGGATAAAAGTCATGCCATCGCCTTGTAGGCTTTGCAGGATAAACCCTTCGCCACCGAAAAAGCCCGTACCTAAACGGCGATTAAATTTCATCGTCACCCGTGTACCTAGAGCCGCCGCTAAAAAACTGTCCTTCTGACAGATAAGCTCGCCGCCATATTCGGCTAAGTCGATCGCAAGGATTGTGCCCGGATAAGGGGCGGCAAAAGCGACTTTGCGCTTTTGGTTGCCTTGGTTGGTAAAGTGAGTCATAAAAATGCTCTCACCCGTCAGCGCCCGCTTACCTGCGCCTACCAACTTGCCAAAAAAGCCTGACTCAGGCTCTGAGCCATCGCCCATTTTGGCCTCAAAGCTAATGTCTTGCTCTAGGTAATTCATCGCGCCTGCTTCGGCGACCACGGTTTCGTTAGGATCGAGCTCCACTTCAACCAACTGCATACTGTGGCCGATGATTTCATAATCCACTTCATGACAACGTCTAGACATACTGTTCCCCTTAACTGTCAGTTCCTTGTTACTAGCCTTTAGATTGACCCCGATGGACGACTCTTTACCTATCGCGGCTCAATTTCACTGTTAATCTAGCGCTTAATCTATGACATAAAATGTCATAATGCGATTATTTTATGCGGTAACTTGTATCAAAAGATGACAAACGGCGACTTATCAACCTAAACCCACACCATTAAACTGCTCAGCCTTAGCAAACTCTTCTAATATCAACTCGGTAAAAAGTTGTCCCGCACGGCCTAACGGCCGCTCTAAGGTCGAGACAAGCTGTGGAATAAAGGTAAAACGGCTGCCACCGACAAAGTCGATTTCAACTAACTCCCCTTTCGCCAACTCTTCTTGCGCTAGAAAATCCGGCAACCAGCCAAAACCTAAACCTTTTAACAAAGCGTTCTTTTTCATGATAAAGCCTGAAAGATAAAACACTTTATCGCCGCCAAATTGCATTTCATCGCGGTAACTTTTATTGGGCGAAGAGTCTTCGATAGTCAATTCCACGTGTTGCTGCAGTTCAGACAAACTAATTCCGCGAATAAAAGACAAAGGATGCGAAGCACTTGCCACCAGCACACTGGTGATGGCTGGCAAAGGTTGCGGATGATAATAGGGGCCAGTGCGATAATCTTTCACTAACATCAAGTCGGCATTATCACGCTCGAATCTGTGTTGTACGCCGCCTAAAAATTCCATATTGAGCTGAATTTTTGTGGGGATTTGATGTTCAGCCATGCGCTTTAAAGCCGTCATAATGGGCTCCATCGGCAAGGCTCCGTCTATCACTAGCTCTAACTTTGGCTCCCAGCCTTCACTGAAACGGCTGGCAAGATGTTCAATGTTTGCAAGGTGTTGCAACAATCTTCGCCCCTCGGCCAAAATCACCCTGCCCTCTTGCGTCAGCTCAGCACGATATTGCTCACGGCTAAAAAGCTGCACGCCTAAGTGCTCTTCTAACTTTTTAACTTGATAACTCACCGCCGATTGCGCCTTGTGTAACCGCTCCGCCGCCTTGGCAAAACTGCCCTCTTCCACCAGCACTTGCAGCACATTAAAAGCATCAATATCGATGCGCATGGTCACTCCTTGGCTCTTATGAACATGTCACGGAAACACTACAATTTGTAAAGATTAGAATACCATCTAATTTTTAGATTGAGATAACGGATTTATTATTCTTTTTTTTGTTCATTCAAGCAACTAAATTGATAACAAGATCACACTAATGCAACTTGCAGCATAACGACCAGCGATGTAGGTAATCCTGCAACGCAATATTGAAGGAATAACCATGCCATTTTATGTGAAACAAGGCCAGATCCCCCATAAGCGCCATATCGCATTTGAAAAGGAAAACGGCGAGCTTTACCGTGAAGAGTTGTTCTCAACCCATGGTTTTTCCAATATTTATTCCAATAAATATCACCACAACATGCCAACCAAAGCGTTGGAAGTAGCACCTTACAGCCTAGGCCACGGTGCCAATTGGGAAGACTCGCTGGTCCAAAACTATAAACTCGATTCCCGCGATGCCGACCGTGAAGGTAATTTTTTCAGCGCCCGTAACAAGATTTTTTATAACAATGACTTAGCACTTTATACCGCCAAAGTCACCGCCGATACCGACGAGTTTTACCGTAATGCCTATGCCGATGAAGTGGTTTTTGTTCACGAAGGCGAAGGCACACTCTACAGCGAGTACGGCACGATTAAGGTCCAAAAGTGGGACTATCTCGTGATCCCACGTGGCACGACTTATCAACTTAAATTCAACGATTACAGCAATGTGCGACTTTTCGTTATCGAGTCATTCTCTATGGTGGAAGTGCCTAAGCATTTCCGTAACGAGTATGGTCAGCTATTAGAATCGGCACCTTACTGCGAGCGCGATTTGCGCGTGCCCACATTGCAAGATGCTATGGTTGAGCGCGGCGCCTTCCCCTTAGTGTGTAAGTTTGGCGATAAATACCAACTCACCACACTTGAATGGCATCCCTTTGATTTAGTGGGTTGGGATGGCTGTGTTTACCCTTGGGCATTCAACATTACTGAATACGCGCCAAAGGTGGGCAAAATCCATCTGCCGCCTTCTGATCACTTGGTCTTTACTGCCCATAACTTTGTGATTTGTAACTTCGTGCCGCGCCCCTACGATTTCCACCCGAAATCGATTCCAGCGCCTTATTACCACAACAATATCGATAGCGACGAAGTCTTGTATTACGTCGATGGCGACTTTATGAGCCGCACGGGCATTGAAGCGGGTTATATGACCTTACATCAAAAAGGTGTGGCCCACGGCCCACAACCGGGCCGCACTGAAGCCTCGATTGGCAAGAAAGAAACCTATGAATACGCAGTGATGGTGGACACCTTCGCCCCACTTAAATTAACCGAACATGTACAAAATTGCATGAGCAAAGACTACAACCGCTCTTGGCTAGAAGACTAGCCCTAAGCCACCAGCGCACCGAAACGGTTGCGTATCCCAACGTAATTAAAGGGATAAAGAGTGTCGGCGGTTGAACTAAAATAATGAGGAAAACATCATGGCAAGCGAACTAAATCCACTGGGCTTATTAGGTATCGAATTCACTGAATTCGCCAGCCCTGATACTGATTTTATGCACAAAGTCTTTATTGACTTTGGTTTTTCACTGCTGAAAAAAGCCAAGAACAAAGACATCCTGTACTACAAACAGAATGACATTAATTTTCTGCTCAACACTGAGCGCGAAGGTTTCTCAGCTAAGTTTGCCAAATCCCACGGCCCAGCCATTTGCTCTATGGGCTGGCGGGTAGAAGATGCTGGCTTTGCCTATCGCGTTGCCGTTGAACGTGGTGCAAAACCCGCCGATGATGCCAATAAAGATCTGCCTTATCCTGCGATTTACGGCATTGGCGACAGCTTGATTTATTTCATCGACACCTTTGGCGCAGATAACAATATCTATGCCGCTGATTTTGAAGACTTAGACGAGCAAGTGATCACCCAAGAGAAAGGCTTTATCGAAGTAGATCACTTAACCAACAACGTCTACAAAGGCACAATGGAACATTGGGCTAACTTCTATAAAAACATTTTTGGTTTTACTGAAGTGCGCTACTTTGACATCAGCGGCGTACAAACCGCGCTAGTGTCCTACGCCCTGCGTTCGCCCGATGGCAGCTTCTGTATCCCGATTAACGAAGGTAAAGGCAGCGATAAAAACCAAATCGATGAATACCTGAAGGAATACAATGGCCCAGGTGTGCAACATTTAGCCTTTAGAAGTCGCGATATCGTAAAATCTCTGGATGCGATGGAAGGCAGTTCAATCCAATGCTTAGACATTATCCCTGAATACTACGACACCATATTTGAGAAGTTGCCGCAGGTGACTGAGAATCGTGAGCGCATCAAACATCACCAAATTTTGGTGGATGGCGATGAATCCGGTTATTTACTGCAAATTTTTACTAAAAACCTGTTCGGACCGATTTTTATCGAAATCATCCAACGCAAAAATAACTTAGGTTTTGGTGAAGGCAACTTTACTGCCCTGTTTGAATCGATTGAGCGGGATCAAATGCGCCGCGGCGTACTGTAAGTTTTCATCCCCCATAAAAAACGGTACGCATTGCGTACCGTTTTTTGTTTCTACGACTATCTAAATCGTCATCTCAATCAGCATCAGCATTGACACCAATCACACGGCATCGACTTTCCTGCATTATTCCACATTGATGGGTTTGATAACCTTACAAGGGTTGCCAGCCGCCACACAGTTCGCCGGAATGCTCTTATTCACTACGCTACCAGCACCAATGACACAATTATCGCCAATGGTCACACCGGGCAACACAGAGACGTTACCGCCAAGCCAAACATTATTGCCGATTTGAATTGGCGCGCCGTATTCCGTCGTTTGCCGTGCGATGGGATCGATAGGATGCGTTGCGGTAGAAATCATCACATGGGGACCAAACATCACGTTATCGCCAATCGAGACTGAGCAAACATCCAATATGGTTAGATTATGATTGGCGTAAAATTGTTTGCCAATATGAATGTTATACCCGTAGTCACAAAAGAAGTTGGGCTCAATATGGGCGCAATGTTGAATATCAAGCAGGCCACGAAGGTGATCCATACGCGCATCAAGCTGAGTCGGTTCGGCCAGATTAAACTGATGGCAAACTGATTTCGCCCGCATCCGCTCAGCCAATAACTCATCATCCCAAGCCTTATAGGGCTTACCCGCTAACATTTTTTGTTTCTCAGTCATCGTATTGTCAACATTCCATCCATGATGACCTAACCCTAACAATCGATTAATGAAAGTTCAAGAACTGCCTTATATGCTATTGAATGAACTACCCATCTTGCTGACAGAACATTTAACTAACAGCCAATGTGAGTCACATTCAAGAACTCGATTTCAATCGAGAGAAAGGTCGTTGCCTTTGTTCGTCATCACAATAGAGTTCTGCAAATAAATACACTAGACACAAACTGTTCAGCGGCATGACAGGATTTGTCCAAATCATTCGGCTGTGACGCCCTGCTTCACCGAAGATTTCAAGCAATAAATCCGAAGCCCCATCGAGCGCTTTAGGATGTTCAAAGCAAGATTGATGCACATTTAACACCCCTTCCAAGCGATAAATTTGTTTTATCCGCGAAAGCTCACCGCAAGCCTGTTTCAATTGGGCAATGGCATTTAGGGTCGCAAGACGACAGGCAGCGTAGCCTTCGCTCACAGTATGATCGGCGCCCAATTGTCCTTGATACTGAAGCTCGCCCTCTAAATAGGGAAACTGACCCGAAGTCATTAACTGACTGCCGACAATTGAATAGGGTTCATAATTCCCAAGAGCCGCAGCAACCTCAGGTAGTTCAAGCCCAGCCGCCACAAGCCGCGATTCAGGTGTGATCATCATAATGTCACCTCCTGATATGAGACTTTCGCAGGATTAAGCAACGGGGCTAACCAGGTCGTCAAATGCTGAGGATTGACTGTCAGCCAGTTCGCAGCGGCCTCATCTTCCGTCATTCCTTGTCGATTAACCGCATAATCGAGTTCTGCAACCATTTGATTCGATAATACTATGTTATCAAGTACCTGAATTTGTGCGGGCGAGAAATTAACCACTAACTCGCGTTCACGGGCGAGCAATACCGCTTTATCTTTTCCCCCGAGTAAACCTTTGGGGTCCTGAAGATCGCGAATACCGTATTGATGGTGTAAAAATTGTGGATGCCACAAAGGAACGATCACCCACTCGTTTACCGCTACGGCAGACTCAAAAGCGGCGACACAGTCGGCCTGAGTGCCTGTTCTAAATTGATAACCCGCCGCCGTTAATCCATATTGCGTCATGATAATTTTAGAAAATCGCGTGATCCCCGCCCCCTCACCAATCCCTTGAATGATCGGCCGCATACGTTGCTGCACGTCAGGCTTGAGTAAATCCTCAATGCTCGACACTTGCTCAGCAGGCACATAATCGGGTACGCCCCAGAGCGCATAGGGCTCATAATGTAGCCCGAGTTGCCGCGTAGCAATTCGCTCTTCGACACCTTGTCGATAAATCCCATGGCTATGGGGCAACCATGCTGAACACAGCATATCCACTTTGCCTTCGCCTAGCTGCTCAAAATTAGCCTCGTGCAATGCATAGCTTCGTTTAACCTCTTTGCCCATAATGCCTATCACATGGGCCACCACAGCGGCGGTGACTCGATGAAAACTTAAGTCCGTCACTCCCATGCGAATCTTCGGCTTACCCTGTGAGCTCTCCATATTTGTACTCGTATTCAATGAATTCATACCTATCACACCTCGAGGAAATAATGCCAATGATGCCAAACTGCCCAATCCCAGCGTTTGTAATAGTTGCCGTCTGAAGGCATTAATCTCCGCCATGTTCAGGCTCCTTGGTGTCTGAAATAGCGAGCCTATCCATCACAATTCCAATGATGGCGTTGTCTTTTGCATAGGGGAATATCATCTCTACTTTGATGCCATTCGGATCTTCAAGGAACAACTGATGCTCACCAACCTCAGGCACGATTCGTTCCTGAAAAATCATCCTCTGCTGGCATAAATGCTGCTGCATCTGCTGTAAATCCGTGCCACGAAACGACAAATGGTCAACACGTCCCGAGCCATAAATATTTCTACTTTCCCCTAAGTAGGCCTCTAGCGCCTGATCGCCCGCTTCCACTAAATGCAGAATGGGTTTATTTGATGCATAGAGCCAATGTCCGGGAAAACCAAACTGTGGCCGCCAACCTAATTTCAATCCAAGGATGTCTTGATAAAACAACAGCGTTTCAACCAGTTTGGGCGTTCTGATAGTAAAGTGATCCAATCCGACTATGTTCATAATGTCATCCTCTGGGTGTCGTGACTCAGTGACTCGGTATAACCAAGTGCGAATCCAAACCGTTTTAATCCGCAAAAATCGTGTGAATAAATTCAGTTAAGATAAGCACTTGGCGTAAGGTTATAAAATTAATTGATGAGATTAATTGTTCGGATTAATTACCACGAACGCCCGCCGCTAACGGCTTAAAACGGAAAATATAATAAGGTGGACTGTTTTCAGCTTTGCCATTATTTAATGGCGCCGATAACGGTAATTGCGCAGCCCCAGAGTACAAATAACCTTGCTTGCCATAACTCACACCGTCGGGCCAAACCATACGTTCATCATGGACATAAGTGCGATACTGGCGAGAATCAGCAGGGATCACGCCAATTGCCCGCTCTCCCACTTCCGTTAGATACAAATTATTCGCTTCATCAATACTTAAGCCACCGTTGTCGGGCTTATCGGCATAAGCCTCCACTTTGGCAGAGAGTGCCGCAGGCGTTAACGAAGGATTGATGAGATCTGTCATCCGCACACGGTAAACTTTGTCTTTATTCATCGGGGCAAAGTAGAGCCATGTTTGGGTTTTATCTAAAGCAATACCATCGGCACCCACATAGACTTCAATCTGCTTTCTATCTTTTGAGTCTTTATCGATAATCAGTGGCCGCTGTAAGTCTGGCATCACACTGTTATCACCCTGTAATAGGCGCCGACTTTTCCCTGTATTTAAGTCCACAACTACCAACGCAGCCTTTTCACCAATGGGACCCGTGCCAATCCCCTCATCAGCAATCACAATCGCTTGGTGTCGAGTTGAGATAACAAAGTCATTATGTTGTGACTCAGGAAGAGAGACTGGCGCGGGCAAATGAATAATGCGATCTAATTGGTTTTTCTTGGTATCCCACGCCACTAATTTAGGCTCAATACGTGGCGCCTGCTGGCCAGAGTCTAATAGCCAAACTCTGTCTTGATCGTCGGTTCGCAGCCCCAACACCCAATTAAGGCAAGTGTCAGGTTCTTTCGCTTTGCCCTGCGGATCATGGCATTGCTGCCAATCCGAATTAGGGAATGGCTTAGTACTACCATCCGCTAAAAGCTCTGCCACCTTAATGTTAGGTTGATAGAAAGGGTGATAACTGAAAATCAATCGATCATCTGATGTGAAAGTAATACCGCCCACAGCCCCATCAAGTTCGGCAAAGACTTCCATTTTTGCCAGCGGCTCAGTCTGTGTCGCCCATGAGTGAGAACACAACAAACTGCTTGCCAGTAGAGTAAAAGCCTTTGATAACATGGGGTATGTAATGCGCGTAGATAATATGGTCATCTTCATTCCTCCTAACGTGGGCCAGCTAAAAGCGTTAAACTTGCTTCGCCTAATCTATGCTGCCAAAGATAGAATCCCACCAAAGCGGGTGTTGATCCCTTGTCTATCGGCAACTGCGCCACATCCAAAGCATGCACTGTCCATACATAGCTGTGTTCACGTCCCTCTGGTGGACAAGGTCCAAAGAATCCAGGTTTACCTAAATCGGTATTAGCTTCAATGGCACCACTGGGTAGTGCTCCGCCATTCACACCACCTGCGAGAGTCGACACCTGTGCCGGAATGTCATACACAACACGGTGCCAAAAACCACTGCCAGTAGGCGCATCTTTGTCATATAAAGTGACAGCAAAGCTCTTGGTACCGGCAGGTACATTTTGCCAAGTTAATCGCGGCGCAATATTTTCGCCCGAACAACCAAATTGATTCCAAAAATACTCAGGAGGGAAGCTTGAATTATCGGCAAGATTACTTTGTAAACTAAACACTTTGGTACTGTTGTCAGCCATAACGTTATTAATGCTGGCAGCCAAAATAACACTCAGTAAGAAGGTATATTTACTTGCGGATAGAGATGATTTGATCATATGCAGAATCCATTATTAAACTGTTCTATAACAGTTATTGATAATTAATTTAAGAATGGGGTTAGCATATCAATCAAATAAATATTGATAAGTCGTGTCTCACTGATATGAGTTTCAAAAATTATTAGATAATCTAAACATGCTTCAGCGTTATTTTTCGATTATAGTATTGGCGGCACGAGTGAATGAATAACGGTAAGCCGCAAGATAACGATAATTAAGCGAGTAACCTAATGACCGAACAAGAATGCGCTATGACTCAGACAAGCTATCAGCCTTGGTTCCCCGCAGAAAGAAAGCTTAAACCCCATCCTGATTTGAGCTGCAGATTAGAGGGATTATCGTTGACCTTACTGTGGCAAGAGCCTAATGACAGTGCGTTCTCGATGGAAATTCACTTCCCAATGATCGCAGGAATTCTGGTGATTGATGAATCAAGTTATCAAACTTGTTCAAATAGCATCCATGTTAATCTTAATGATGATTTAGGCAGTAATATCAATAATGAAAAAATCAATACGCCATTCCCTATCGATACCGATTTAAATATGACAAACCCATCCAGGTCCGATTATTTTTCTTTACCTTGGCCAATATGGAAGTCGGTAAAAAATGCACGTCGTCCTTATTATGGCGAATTAGGCGAACATATTTACCAGAGTCTATACAGTTATTATATTGTGGGTGCCGATAGCGTGTATTTGATCGATACTGAAACAAAACCTGAAATCAAAATCTTATCTTGTTAGCAGCAGGATGACTCTGCACATAATTCACGCCAGTGCACTAACCGCTCACACCCCAAATGGGTAACCGACAAAAAATATCGTTCGCTAACACAACCGATTACATTTATGTGTTGTCAGGCCAAAACAAGCGCATTGGCTAAACCCGCAGTTTTCATTATACTATCGGCCTTCCCATCTTCACCCAAGACAGACCAAACCATGCCAGATTTTGCCTTACTTGCAGTGTTTATCCCGACCTTCTTCTTTGTTTCTATCACCCCGGGCATGTGTATGACGCTCGCCATGACCTTGGGCATGAGCATAGGTGTGCGCCGCACCCTGTGGATGATGCTGGGTGAACTGGTAGGCGTAGCGTTAGTGGCGACAGCCGCCGTGATGGGCGTTGCCAGTATCATGCTCAACTATCCCGAAGTCTTTCAAATCTTTAAATGGGTTGGCGGAATTTATTTAGGCTTTATCGGCGTACAAATGTGGCGCGCCCGCGGTAAGATGGCCATGTTAAGCGATGACGACACTAACCCCAGAGCCAGCAATGTTACCTTGATCTCCCAAGGCTTTATTACCGCCATTGCCAATCCTAAAGGTTGGGCATTTATGGTGTCGCTACTACCACCTTTTATCAATGCCGAGCGCGAAGTCGCGCCGCAGCTGCTCGCACTGCTGAGCATTATCATGGTGACCGAGTTTACCTCTATGCTCGCCTACGCCAGCGGCGGCAAAAGCCTGCGTATTTTCCTAAGTCGTGGCGATAATATTCGCTGGTTAAACCGCATTGCAGGCAGCCTGATGATAGGTGTGGGCGTGTGGTTAGCCCTGAGCTAACATTCATAGCTAACCGTTTGAATTAACAGCTTAGATAGAACTGCTTAGGTTGTACTATATAGGTTGAACATGCACGACATAAATGAGAGCCCAATAATGTCCCGTTAACTCGGTCTTTTATTAGGGCTCTTTTTTGTAGGGCAAAACAGCTCGCATCTGCGCCATATATTGCTGCATTTGCTGTGCTTCTTGCTCTACAAAATCGGCAATCGCCGCCCTAAATCCTAAGTGGGTGATATTATGGTAGGAATACATTTCAACAGGTTCAAAGCCGCGCAGCACCTTATGCTCCCCCTGTGCGCCCGCATCAAACATCTGGAACCCATGTTCAATACAGTATTGAATACCTTGGTAATAACAGGCCTCAAAATGCAAGCCGTCGAGCTCAACCGTTGTCCCCCAATAACGGCCATATAAGCATTTTTGCCCTTGAGTATTCTCGCCTTTGAGATACAAGGCGCCGGCTACCATCTCGCCCTTGGCATCTTCGACCACCAACAGTAAGACTTGCGCGGCGAGTTGTTCCCCCAACAGCTGAAAAAAGGTCGGCGTTAAATAGCCGCGATGACCGGAGCGCTTAAGGTAAGTTAATTGATAACATTGGATAAACGTCTGCCATTGTGAAGCGGTAATGTGTTCACCTTCGACAAAGTGAAACTTAAGATTAAAAGGCTGTAACTGCGCCCGCTCCTTCAAGATATTCTTACGTTTGCGCGAACTAAAGCCCGCCAGAAAATCATCAAAGTCGCGATAACCGCGATTATGCCAATGGAACTGCGTGCCTAAGCGTTTTAACAGCGGATTGGGCAAGCCTTCAAATAACGGCGTTTGGCTTGGGGTAACAAATAAGCTATGCCATGAAGAAATCGGGCTGTCGCCCTGATCTTTAACGCTTTGCATTGACCCATCAAGATCAGCTTCATCAACAACGGACTGATTAAGCTCTGACTCATCAAAAACCGCATCACCTTGCTCTAACACACAAGGCTCTGACGCAAACAGCTCTGATGTTAGCCGGCGATTCAATGTCAGCAGCAGTAATTGCGCCACGCGCAGTTGCTCAACGCTATCTAATGCAGAATGAATGCCCATCCTTCGCCCTTGCACTGGGGTAAAAGGGATTGCATTCACCCATTTGGGATAATAATCGAGTCCATGGCGCTCATAGGCTTCGGCCCACGCCCAATCGAACACGTACTCGCCGTAGGAGTGAGACTTTTGATACAAGGGCATCACCGCCACAAGCGATAATGGCTTGAAGTGCTTGGCCGTTTGCCGGCTTATCAGTGCACCGTCAGCCAAAGGCGACAAGCTTTTATCGGTACTGGCGACATCATTTAATCTGTCACCCACATCAAACACGCATAAATGCCGCGGCGTCCAACCCGTTGCAGCGCAGGCCGAATGGCTCTGCTCTAGCGCCAACAAAAACTCATGGCGACAGAAGGGATTCGCCTCCCCCATAACGGCATTCCACGCACTGGCCGATATGTCCGACATTGAGCTCGCAAAGGCCAAGATAAGCTGTCTCATTGGGTAAATTCTCGTCCTTTACGGATCTTAACTAATATACAAGGTTGCAATTAAGCCTAATTCTCGGCACATTGCATAGCCATAATGAAAATAAATTCAGGATTGAGTATGCGTCCAACAAGACCTTTTAGACCTCTTATTCTCGCCATTGCCATGGCGCTTCCCCTACTATCATCACCCAGTCTGCTTGCCGAAGAATCGTCAATTTTCAGCCAGATGGCCACAGCACAACCTGTGTGGGCCAAGCATGGCATGGTTGCCAGCCAAGAAACACTCGCCAGTCGCACTGGCGTTGAGATCCTAAAACAAGGCGGCAATGCCGTTGATGCGGCCGTGGCCGTGGCCTTCAGTTTGGCAGTCACTTTACCGCGTGCCGGCAATATCGGTGGCGGCGGTTTTATGCTGGTGCATATTGCTAAAGAAAACAAAACTATAGCAATAGATTACCGTGAGATGGCGCCATCTAAAGCCAAAAAAGACATTTTCCTCGATGAGAATGGCGATGCAGTGGAAAAGCTGAGCCGCGAACACGGCCTTGCTGTGGGTGTCCCAGGTACCGTGATGGGCATGAGCTTAGCACTTGAAAAATATGGCACTATGACACTCGCCCAAGTCGCTGCACCCGCAATTAAAATGGCGCAGGAAGGCATTAGCGTCACGCCAGATCTTGCCGAATCTCTTGCAGGCCTAAAACGCCGCATGACCCAATGGCCAACCACGGCTGCTATCTTCTACAAAGCCGACGGCAGCGATTATCAAGTTGATGATATTCTTAAACAACCTGAGCTTGCCCATTCATTAAGTCTGATCGCTGAAAAAGGCACCAAAGGATTCTACGAAGGTGAAACCGCCACTAAACTCATCAATGCGGTGAAAGACGCTGGCGGCATTATGACCTTAGACGACCTTAAAAATTATAAGGTTGTAGAACGCGAACCCGTGCGCGGCGAATACCGTGGCTACGAGGTCGTGTCTATGCCACCACCATCATCGGGCGGCGTGCACATCATAGAAATGCTTAATGTGTTGCAACAATTCCCGATTGATAAACTCGGCCACAATACGGCGCAGACGATTCATTTGATGGCAGAAACCATGAAGCATGCCTATAGCGATCGCAGCGAATACTTAGGCGATCCCGACTTTTATAAGGTGCCCGTCAAAGCCTTAACCAGTAAGGACTACGCCCAAAAAATCGCCAGCCAAATCGCGATGAATAAAACAACGCCAAGCGCCGAAATCAAGCCAGGTAAACTCGCGCCCTATGAGAGCGACCAAACCACTCACTTCTCGGTAGTGGATAAATGGGGCAATGCGGTTTCAAACACTTACACCTTAAACTTCAGCTACGGCTCAGGTTTAGTGGCCAAGGGTACTGGCATTTTGCTCAATAACGAGATGGATGATTTCTCGGCCAAACCCGGCGTGCCAAACGGCTACGGTTTAGTCGGCGGTGATGCCAATGCGGTCGAAGGCAATAAGCGCCCATTGAGCTCCATGAGCCCCACTATTGTGATGAAAGATGGCAAGCCCTTCCTCGTCACTGGCAGCCCCGGCGGTTCACGCATTATCACCACCACACTGCAGATCATCATGAATGTGATCGACCATGGATTAAACATCGCCGAAGCCAGTAATGCGGCGCGGGTGCACCATCAATGGCTGCCCGATGAACTGCGAGTTGAATCCAGCTTAAACCGCGATACCATTTCCCTGCTCGAAGCCAAAGGCCACAAAGTGAAAGTACAGTCCGCTATGGGCAGTACACAATCAATCATGGTCACCGAACAAGGAATTTTTGGCGCGTCTGATCCTCGCCACTCAGGTAGCGAAGCCATCGGCTACTAGCATCTCCATGATGCCAATGTTAGTGAAAGAGATGAGTGAGTGAAATAGGTAAATGAGATAAAAGGATTTATGACCTATTCGAACTAGGTCATAAACTCTGAGTAAAGCTTGTCCTTCCGCTCAGTGAATGCAAACTTTCGATTAAAAAAGCCCAGCTATACATCACTGTATAAGCAGGGCTTTTTATTGTGTGGCAACAAGTAATCGTACTGAACATAGCTGGCTTTTAGACCTAATAGTTTAGGCAAACTGTACTGGGTGGCCTGTTATTTCAGTCGCCTGTTATTTCAGTCGTTAGGATCGTAGCGTTGGCTGGTATCCACTCATATAGGCTTGCCATGACATTCACTCTCCGACACGCAGCTAGTCCGTCCTTGGATGCTCGACCGCCCCGTCCATGGGGCGGACGGTCGTCTCGCTAATCACCATGGCTCACCTTTTTGGCACTAATGTAACCTGTCTGTATGAAGGAGATACCCAGCACGCTTTTGGACAAAAGCGTGTTAGAACATTGAATCTAACTAACCTACCGTCGATTATAAAAAGTAGGTTAGTTTATTCGAAAGGACAGACTGCTTTATTTATTATTGTCTTTGCTATCACCTGTTTACATATACCAGATTATAGTACAACTGAAGTATGGCCTACAGTTTCTAAAGATTATATACGTCATCAACATCTTCTTCTGTCTTATTAGAAATTTTATCAAGCTTTCTATCTAATTCAGTCTCAGCATCACTCAGTTCTTCTTCTAACGCCCTACAAACCTTTTGAATAAACTTATCATCGGAATAGTATAATTCGACAATATTTTTTGCTGGATACATATTCAATTGGCGATGGGTAGTATGAGAGGGAACTAGTTTCTCATTTATGATAGACAAGTCGTTTTTGCACAATAATATATCAACCTGTTCAGAAATTTCATCTATAACATCCTCACCAAGCAATAATATGTAGATAAAAAGGTTAGAGTATGACGTTTCAATCAGCCTACCTCCAAGGGCTACACTTTTGGACTCAATAATTATTTCAACTAGATGAGTGAAATTAATCTCCCTTAATGAATAGATGTCGAGATACTTGTACGGTGCTATACATTTATTCTGCAGCAAGTATGGTATAATATAAAATTCATACATATATACTTCATCAATTTCACAAAGAAATTTAATCACTTCTCTCATTCTAAGACCGAAGCTGTTGTCACTTAAACATTTAGAATAGAATACCTTCTTTTTACTATGATGCAATGAAGTAATATACTTTGCAGCGTAAAACTCTTGAAAACTGCGATGGATATATTTATATTCATCGAAACCATCTTTAACTAGGATATTGCAAGCACTCTTTAGGCATTTAAAAACTGCGTCTAATTCGCTTGATTCGAAAGATTGGTTCTTTAGCGACTTTAAACACACATCATCAAAATCAAACTTTGTAAAGTTATACTTCTCATCTATTGTCAAGTAATAGGACAGATTGTTAACAACGCTTAGTATTTGAACATCTTCAAGATTTGTTTTTATTTCTCGACGAATTTGCTTACCGGATTTAGTGTTATCGTGAATAGAAAGCAAAGTGTTAAATACACGATTATAAAACTCCGACATTGTTTTAGGGATACTCTTCCATCTTTTGTATGTAAGAGAGACAAGAACAGCTAAAATTGGAGTTTTAATTGCACCAGAGGCAAAACTGCTAGAGAAGATGGCACTAGTCGCATTTATTGCGTCCGCTTTTGATTCACATACTTGTTCCAATATTTTTTTCACCTGCATTCTATCCAGATCAACCATCTGGTAATGATTTCCCAAAGAATTTCGTGAAATCTGCAAGTTTGGCCTTGTTGTAACAATTAGGTTTATGTTTTCATAATTTTGGCAAAACTGAACAATTCTCTGCTCGCAAATATCCATAAGATCTGATGGCAATTCGTCAAAAGCATCAAGCAATACTGTAAATCGTCCCTCTCTAAGCAACTTGGTTACAAAGCTAATATCGACTTGCAGTCCGCACTGATTAAGCCATTCGCATAATTGGATTTCAATCCTATCATCCTTAAAGTACTTTAATTCGAAGAAAATTGGGATTTGTTCGGATAATTCATCAACAATGAGAGTTCTCATTAAGTGACGCAGGAAGGTTGATTTTCCATGTCCAGCTACACCTGAAACCGCACTGAAACCACGCCCCCGACTTAGAAGAGACTCTACTTTGAATTTATTTCCTTGCGCAGTTTCTATATTTATAGGTACATATATATCATCAATATATGTTTTTTGGTCTGGATTATTAATCGTAAAGAAATATAGATATCCAATTATCTTGCTCTGATATTTTATTAGTTCTCTCTCACCTACATGCTCCTGCCACTTATTATTAATTTTTTTCTTTAGAAAGTTTGTTAATGCTTCGGCCTCTTTACCTGCTACATTCTTAATTGCCGCTGCTGTTGCCGTCTCAATGCTATCCATATAATTTCTTTCCTATGACTATTGCGGTCAACAATATAATGGTTTGTGATAAAACAACAGAAATTTTATTAACATTTTAGTTTTTTGTACCATTCGCTAAATTCATGACAAAATCTGAGTTAAAGTTAGTTAGTATTCTTCACGTCATTGGATTTTATTTCTTTGACACAGCCTCTGAGCTGTAGAGCTTTTTTGAAAAAATAATATTGCGTGGTTTCTACGTATTTCATTGAAAATCCTTTGTCATTGTTGTAATCCTTCATATTTTTTTAAGTTTAGCTGATTTAATGAGGATAATATACTCAACTGAGCCTCTTTTGGGCTCCGCGCAGCGGCTTAGTTCTACGTTTGGTTAAGGGGCGGGCTTTAAGCCCGTCCCAATGAGCGAAGCGAATGGTTTGAACCAGTTGTTACAGCATACTGCCCCGGACCTGAAAGATATTGCCTTCGGGATCATGAGCATCACAGACTTTATTGCCTTGAAACTCCCACTCGTGTTCTGGGCTATTCAGCTCGCCACCTAAGACGGGATGCTTAGCTTACATCAACGTCTGAGCACGCTTAATAAAGACACATCTAACACTCAACATCCTCCCTACCAGTAGTCCGCAGGATTTCATTAAGTTTGTGGATCTGTTTTGGATGCAATTTAACATCCAGAGAGAATAACCGCTGTGTCAAAAGCCTTATCACAAGAGCTTCACCGGGGTGACTTCCGGTAAAAGGTTGTCCTTTAAAGGTCAGGCAATGAAACACTCTTGGTTAGAGTGAGTCACCAGTGAGAAGTTAAAATATTTTTTTGGCATCCCTTGAAACCTGATTTCACACCCTCATCTACTAAAGTGAGGATATTCCCTCATTAAAAATAAGGTTAACTATTATGGCTCTTAAACCAGGTCCAAAACCGATTGCTGATTCTACTGGTAAAGTTGATCAACGCAGACGTGACAATAAAAACACCCCCGGCAACAACCCCGATTTAAAACCTAGCAAGTCTTCGAAAAAATGATATGTAACACTGCCGATATAGGCTGCTTTCGAGTAGCCTATATTTTCCAGACTCTATGTTGTTAGCGTTTAAGTACACCTTTCTAAACCCTCAAAATACAGCCTCTCATACTCTGCTGGCGCCAGAATCGCCACAGTCAAAGTAGCCACTTGGTCATCAATCATGACTCGAGAGCTGTCAGCGAACTACGCCGAAACACGGAATGGGGCAATATCTTTTTAGCTATACGAACAGCAGAAGTGTTAGTTAAGATTGGCATTGTTGCAACTGTGACCGTTGGCGGCATGGATGCCGTCGTCGAGCCCTCAGGGACGAGTTTATGGCGAGTCACAGGGGAAACAATGACAATTCATGCAGCACAACTGACGATATAACTCACTAGCTTTGAGCCTTTCTGCCTTTGAGTATTTAGAGTTGAAATGGCGGAAATCTAAGATTTAACCGCCATTGTTCAATTAACCCTTAATACTTGGCTTAATACTTGATACAGACTTTATTGCTACCCAACACTTTTGTGCCATCCCAAAATCACTTTCACAAAGAGCGCTATTTAACCGCCGATAGCTCGATAAACGCTGCGGTGTACATTTTTAGATTCAGCATAAATTGCTTATGGGTGATGAACTCTTTTTCAGTATGGCCTGTGTATTCCACGCCCGGCATGGCAGGGCCAAAGCTTAAGGCATTGGGGAATAATTTACTGTTGGTTGAGCCGCCAATTGCAACGGGTTTAGGATCGACTATGCCAGTGAAGTGGGCAAACACGTCGAGCAGAGTTTGTTGCTGCGGCGCGTCCTTCATCACCATAGGCTCACCCCAATAACTTTCGATATCAACAAGCTGCACTTGGTATTTATCCTGCCACAAGACTAGGGCTTCACGGACTTGCTTAGCGAGTAACTCTGGTGTTTTGCCGACAGGGCGACGTAAGTTAATAGTCACCTCAGTACCCTTCTGCGTTTGCACAACCACAGTTGGGGCTAAGGTCAGCGGTCCCATAAAATCATCTTTATAAGCTAAGTCACCAAACTGCTCGGCGTAAATGCCTAAACCCACCAGCTCGTCCATGGCGGCAACGGTTAAGGAGGCGCTGGTTTGCGGCCAAGGCTCATCCTGCAACTCGGGACTTAACAATGCCGCTAAATGGGTCACAGCATTGACTCCATCTTCAGGAGTGGATGAATGGGCGGCTTTACCGTCGGCAAAAATATGCAAGTTGCACTGTTTATCGACACAATGGTTTTCAAAACGGTATTTCATCCCCTGCTGCGCGGCTGCTCTGGTCTGTAACTTTGTCAGCAATGCAGGTGAAACCGCCTCAATTTCTGCTTCAGCCTGCTGCGGTACTTGGCTGGCAAAATAGCCACCAGAGAAAGCCGTTAACGTGGGCGCTTGAGTTGAAGCCTCTGCTTTCGCTTCTATATTGGAGATCGTAATATTGGGCACTGTAAAGGTAATCTTGCTCCAGCCTTTCTCGGCGGTAACCACGGGGTATTCGGCATCAATAGTAATGTTCATGTCCGCTGGCGTGTAGCTGGCTAAAAAGGTTTTCAGTGGTTCCCAGTCGGACTCTTCAGCAAGATAAACCAAGAGTTCAATGCGTCTATCTCGCTTAATGTGTTTATCTTTAATCGCCTTCATCGCATACATGGCAGTGACAATGGCGCCCTTGTCGTCCTCTGTGCCGCGGCCAATCAGTTTGCCTGGCTCCGATTGAGTATCAAGCAGATAAGGGCTCTGCGCCCACAAAGCAGGATTAGCTGGTTGCACATCGCCGTGGGTGACTATGCCTAACTTTTTAGGTTCATTGTTCACAGCCGAATTGGCATCTAAGCCAATCAATACCACATAACCATGATCGGCATAATCTAACCCGAGCTCCTGACTGAGTTGCTTTAAACTCGACTTAAAGCCCACAAAGGCGGGATTGGTATCTGGCGTTTGCCCTTCAACCGCTTGGGTATTAAAACTCACCAACTGAGTCAAACTCTGCACCATAGCCGCATCGTATTTTGCGACCGCATAATCGGCGACCTTTAGTGCATTTGGGCTTAACTGGGGGACGATTGTGTTAGTCGCTGTTGTTGCTGGCGCTGGCGCCGCAATGCACTGCGGCATAACCCAGCTGGACGCAGTCAGTAATACCAAGGATAACGCTCGACGTACGCGAGCATGTTGAATACCAGATTGAGACATAGAAGATCCTATTATTGTTATTCGTGTTTTAGGACCGTACTGCAAGAGACGGTTGAAAATGGATTAAGCTGGTTTAGTGCAAGGTGTGGCTTACACCAGTCATCTACGACGTGTTTGCGGCTATTATCTTCGACTACAGCCTTGAGCAATGATGTTGCCAATAAAGCGCCGAGACGCGATAACATCCTCAGCCAGTTTGCCATATTATTTTGCTTAAAAGCCTGAAACAAAACATTTGTTACAAACTAAACACAAAATCGATGGAACCCCTAGTCCGATACATGTTAAACAGTCACATTAAGATAAATTAATGGTTTTAGCCGCGCGTAGACTTCAATATTTGCTGAAATCCATGGCCATCATCAAACAATCACCCATAACAATAATCGACCTAACGGGGAAAAAATAATGAAGGGACTAACCCTTAAACCGCAAGCCCGCACGGCTAAGCTCACGCTAAGTGCCATCGCTTTAGCCTTAACTTTGGGCGCATGTAGCACACAACAACCCGAAGCCAGTGTTCAAGCAAGCGCAGCGCCCAATGCCGTGTCAGCGCAGATTATCAGTCAGAATGCGACCAATCCATTCTTCAAACCCTATGATACGTTTATGGAAATTCCGGCCTTTGATAAGATCAAGCCAGAGCATTTCCTCCCAGCCTTTAAAGCGGGCGTAGCTCAGCAACACGAACAAATTCAAGCGATTGTTGATAATAAAGCCAAACCCACCTTCGCCAATACCATTGAAGCCATGGAGTTTTCTGGCGATCTAGTGACGCGCGTTTCTAATGTCTTCTTTAACCTGACAGGCGCCGATACTACGCCAGCATTGCAAGCACTCTCCAAAGAAGTGTCGCCTATGTTATCGTCCGCCGAAGACGATATCCTGCTCAATGACAAACTGTTTCAAAAAGTCAAAGCCGTTCACGACGCGAAAGACAGCCTAAAACTCAGCACGGCCCAAGCCAAATTGTTGGAAGATACCTATAAATCTTTCACCCGTGGCGGCGCTAACTTAAGCGAACAAGATAAAACCAAACTGCGCGCATTGAACGAAGAGATCGGTAAACTCAATTTAGCCTTTGGTGACAATCTATTAGCCGAAACCAATGCCTTCGAATTAGTGGTTGATAGCAAAGCCGATCTCGCAGGTTTACCCGCTGATGTGGTTGCAACCGCCTTTGAAACCGCGAAAAAACGTGGCCATGAAGGCAAGTGGGTATTCACCACTTCTCGCCCTTCTATCACGCCGTTTTTAACCTATGCCGATAACCGCCAGTTACGTGAAAAACTCTACAAAGGTTATATCGAGCGCGGTAACAACAATAACGCCAACGATAACAAGATTATCCTCGCGAAGATTGCCGCCCTGCGTGCTGAACGTGCTCAACTGATGGGCTATAAAACCCATGCGGATTTCGTGTTAGAAGAACGCACAGCTAAAACGCCAGAAAACGTCTATGGCTTACTCAACAAAGTATGGCCAGCGGCATTGGCCCAAGCCAAAGCGGAAGTCGCGGATATGCAAGCCATGATTGACGCACAAGGTGGTAAATTTAAGCTGCAAGCGTGGGACTGGGATTACTATGCTGACAAAATTCGTGTCGCTAAGTACAGCTTTAACGAGCAACAAACCCGCCCGTATTTCTCACTCGACAGTACATTAAAAGGCGTGTTCTACACGGCTAATCGTTTATACGGTTTGACCTTTAAAGAGCGTACCGACTTACCCAAATACAATGCAGAAGTCCGTACTTGGGAAGTTTACGATAAAGACGGCAAGCTGATGGCCATCTTTATGGGTGACTATTTCACCCGCGACAGCAAACGTGGCGGCGCTTGGATGAACTCTTTCCGCAAGCAATACCATATGAATGGCGTTGATTCTAAACCTATTATTGTTAACGTATTGAACTACCCTCGCCCAGCGGGCAGTGAGCCAGCGCTGCTGACCTTCGATGAAGCCAGCACCCTATTCCACGAATTTGGCCACGCCCTACACGGCATGTTATCGAACGTGGAATATCGCTCACAGGGTGGCACCGCCGTACCTCGCGATTACGTTGAGTTCCCATCGCAAGTGAATGAAAACTGGATGACTCAGCCAGAAGTGTTAGCCCAATTTGCCAAGCACTACAAAACCGGCGAAGTGATCCCGCAAGAGCTAGTGCAGAAAATCCAAGCGGCCAGTAAGTTCAACCAAGGCTTTGCCACCGTTGAATACATGGCAGCCACTAAGCTCGATTTAGATTGGCACACACTAACCGACACTACGCCAAAGGATGCGGCCAAGTTTGAAGCAGACTCGTTAGCGGCAATGGGACTGATTGAAGAAATTAGCCCACGCTATCGCAGCACTTACTTCTCGCATATTTTCGCGGGCGGTTATTCAGCAGGCTACTACAGCTACCTGTGGTCGGATATTTTAGGCGCGGATGCTTTCGAAGCCTTTAAAGAAAACGGCATTTTCGACAAGGCCACTGCGGACTCCTTCCGTAATAATATTCTGTCGAAAGGCGGCAGCGATGATCCTATGCTGATGTATAAAAACTTCCGCGGTAAAGAAGCCGGCATAGAGCCGCTGCTGCGTAGCCGCGGATTACTGGCCGAGTAACATCACCAATCATCATTTACCAAAGGCAAGATAAACAACGGGAGCTTCGGCTCCCGTTTTCTTATAATTTTATTCAGCAACTTATACAATAACCTATTAATTGGCTGAATATTTTAGTACTGTGTTGCCGCATATAAGGATATTTTTAAAATTATCAATGGAAATGATTATGTCTAATGCCCTAGTAAGCTCTCCATTTCAAGCAAATAAAGAAAAACTGCTCACACTGCGATTACAGAACGAACTCAATACCACTCGAATATTCAAAGCTCTGGATGCTTCCCAAAATACAATTGGTGCCGAAGTGGTTTTTATAGACCATGAATATTCCCTATGATTCCTTTATGCCACTAATATCCCATTCGATTAATATTACGAGAATGTAAAGATACAGTAAGTACCAGCTTTAGCCTTAGCCTTAGCCTTAACCTTAGCAATAAGGCGTACAGGTAGAAAAATCAACAACCTAACAATAGTCAGCTATAAGGAATTCAGAGTCTATGTCAGATAATTTTTTTGAGAAACATGACTTATCTATCGGCGTGTTTGTCGCTGGTATTGCAGTCATCATGTTCCTTATGTTTGGTGCGGGTGCTATCGGCCCTTTACTTTTCCATACTATTGAAACGCTATTCGGTAAATTAACAAACGAAGAGTTTGGTATCCTTTTCGCATCAAGTATAGTGATCATGACCCTGAGTATTGTTATACCAAACGTATTAATTATACGAGGTAGACCTCGAGCAGTTAAAATCAATAAAATAAACGTCTATTTTCAACTCATTTGTTACTTACTGTTTTTATTAGTACTTGAACACAAACAAACCTGGATTTTTCTCTGCTTTGTTATTTTTCCGTTATTAGCGAACTGGTTAATGTCGTCTGCTAAATATTTAACCTTCCTTGCCTTTTACGAAACTCTACGCAAGGATCCAATCGTGTTTAGACAAAGCTTAGCAAAACGAATATTTAAGTAAGCACAGTAAATACAAGCTCTATTATCTAATATTAGTTTAAGTATATTTATCATTAGAAAACATTAACAACACGCCATAATATAACCAAAAAATATAATGGGTGACGATAAGCAATTAGGTGTCGATGTCAGATAAATTTTGAAAAACATAAATTTTCTATCATAATTGTCGACAAGGTTACTACGGATCTCATCCGTAATCATATCCTTTTTAAAGGCGGATTCGTAAAGGTTGGTACGTTTCCGCTTCACATGTTAACCCACTTTAATTCACCGCTTAGGCGACATTAAATCTTCAATAGAGTTATATGATGAATATTGAGATGGTAGAAAAAGCAGATCATCTTAGTCTGCTCGATATTTGGGAAGCATCGGTAAGAGCAACCCATGACTTTTTAGCAGAAGAAGATCTACAACAATTAAAGCCGCTGATCCTCGAACAGTATTTTGATGCCGTTCACTTAAAGTGCGCTAAAAATGACAATGGAGAAATACTCGGATTCTGCGGGGTACATGATGGCAATATTGAAATGCTGTTCATCTCACCTGACGCGCGCGGAAAAGGTATTGGTTCCATGCTAGCGACACATGCCATTAAAGAACTGGGAGCCACAAAGGTGGATGTTAATGAGCAGAATCAACAAGCATTAGGTTTTTACCAACATATTGGTTTTTCAGTAACGGGTCGCTCACCCGTTGATGGACAGGGTAAACCTTATCCGTTGTTGCATATGGCGTTATATTCCATTGAGGGATTGTAGATGTATTCTGATTCAATCGATGAGAATAGGGTTGGAGAGTATCCAGCGGAAACAAAAATGATGAATAAATCCGCCCCGACGTCAATAAAAAAGGCTTGCTAGGTTTCCCTAACAAGCCTTTGGGCCTTTTTACAACGAATCGATTAGTCGACTAAACCGCGGCGCTTTAACAGTGCATCTGTTGTCGGTTTTTTACCGGTAAAGTGAATGTAATCTTGCATGAGATCTTCACTATTACCTTTAGATAAGACTTCCTTACGGAATTTGTCACCATTATCGGCTTTCAATCCACCATGCTCGCCCATGTAGGCAAAGGCATCGGCGGCAAACACTTCGGTCCACAAATACGCGTAATATCCAGCTGAATAACCACCGGAGAAGGCATGGCTGAAGTAGCTCGACTTATAACGCGGGGGAATTGGCGCAAAATCGAGGCCGTGTTTAGCTAACACTTGGTGTTCAAACTTCTCTACATCGCTAATTTGAGTATCGGCGCTGATAGAGTGCCATTCCATATCTAACAAGGCAGCCGACAGATACTCAACGGTATCAAAACCTTGGCCAAACTTATTTGAGGCTAAGATTTTATCGAGCAGTGCCTTAGGAATTGGCTCACCCGTTTTGTAGTGTTTGGCATAGTTAGCAATCACAGCAGGATCGATATTCCAATCTTCGTTAACCTGGGATGGGAACTCAACAAAGTCACGTGCGGTTGATGTGCCAGCCACGCTTGGGTATTTCACCTGCGAGAATAAACCGTGAACCGCATGACCCATTTCATGGAACATAGTGGTCACTTCATCGAAGGTCATTAACGTTGGGCCATCGGCTGGCTTAGGAATATTCAGCGCGTTATAAACAACGGGCTTAGTGCCAAGCAGACCGCTTTGGGTGACGAACTCATCCATCCACGCGCCGCCGCCTTTGCCTTCACGGGCATAAGGGTCAAGGTAGAACAAACCGATAGAGCTGTTGTCTTTATCAAAGACTTCAAAGGCTAAGACATCGGGATTCCACACGGGTAAATCGGTACGCGGTTTTAAGCTGATGCCATACAGTTTATGCATCGCGAAAAACAACCCGTCTTGCAGCACAGTATTAAACTCGAAATAGGGCTTGATGCTGCTTTCGTCGAGATCATATTTCTCTTTACGCACTTTGTCGGCGTAATAAGCCCAATCCCAAGGTTGAAGCTCGAAATCACCGCCCGCCTTTTTGATTTCAGCTTGAATATCAGCAGCTTCTACTTTGGCACGTGCTAAGGCTTTTGGTGCTAAATCGTCGAGGATTTCATACACAGCGGCTGGGGTTTTCGCCATTTGATCGGCAACCGCATAGGATGCCCAAGTATCGAATCCCAATAAGTTGGCTTTTTTAGCCCGAATTTGCGCCATTTTAACAATCAATGGGCCATTAGTTGCAACAGCTCTGTGCGCCGAGATTTCCCACACTTTTTGGCGCAGTTCACGGTTGCTCAGGCTAGAAAGCACAGGCTGGCGAGTCGTGTTCACTAAGGTAATCAAATAGCCCTCTTTTCCAGCAGCTTTAGCGGCAGCGGCTAAGGTGGCGATTTCGCTGTCAGATAAACCAGCTAACTGGGCTTTATCAGTCACAACAATCACATCATCTTTAAATGATTTTAAGCTGTTTTGTGAAAAGTCCGTCGCTAAGGTTGCAAGCTCGGCGTTAAAGTCGCGCATTTTAGCTTTATCTTCAGCCGACAATTTCGCGCCAGCTCGAACAAACTGCTCATAGTAGTATTCAACTAGACGCTGATCTTCCGCATTTAAGCTGCTTTTTTGTTGATATACCGCTTCAACACGGGCAAATAACGTCGGATCGAGATAAATATTATCGCGATGGGCAGATAGCTTAGGTGCAAGATCTGCTTCGGTTTTCTGGAAATCATCATCAGAAATCAGACCGGCGAGATTAAAGAAGGTCCGCGACACCCGCGTTAATAATTCACCTGAGGTTTCCATCGCCAGAATGGTGTTGTCAAAACTGGCCGCTTGCTTGTTATTCACAATGGCAGCGATTTCAGCATCATGGGCTTTAATGCCTTGCTCGAAGGCAGGAGCATAATCTGCAGTATGGATAAGGTTAAATTGTGGCGCTTGATCCTGCAGTGGACTCTTGCTCAGCAACACATTGGTTGCTTCTGCTTTAGCAGCAGTTTGAGTCGCTACGGCATTTTTAGCTTCATTGGCACTGGCGGCTGGCTTGTCTGAACAAGCGCCAAGTAACAAAGCCGCGGCCACGGCTGTGGTTATAACGGACTTACGCATATTAACTCCCTTGGATGTTGCTGCCCTTTCGTTTGTATTTTTAAGGTGAAAGGTGCGCGCTAACGGATTTTGGCTTTCAGTTTAAAACAGTCTGAGTCAACGAACGCTTGTTGCTACGGTCGTCAATTTCGATGAACTACCTTAACAAGTTACGCGCATTTCAGCCAAGTTTTACCCCGCCACTGCGGCGCTAATTTGTATCACTTTATGTGTATTTCGAGTCTACAGGTACCTATGCCAACGCTAAGCTACGCCTAATGTGCTGCGATCCTTGCTAAGTGCTTGCAAGCAAAGGTGATGAGGATTAGCTAAAATTCAATGTAAAAAGAATTATTTAAAACAATCCAAGTGGATTTTTAAGCCAAATATCCTCAACATAAAAAACGATATAAGCAAATAAAACACCGTTTCTATAACAAATATTAATTCTTCTTAATAAACTTTTTGCTGTGATTATTTAAACCTCAATGTAACAAATACACAGGCCAAATGGCTCATTATTTAGGCAGACGCACTCTAAGTCACAATTTGAAACAGCTTTTCTCCGATTAATGTCACATTCAGATCATCAAATGTCTTTATAATTCCCGCTCGTTAACTTAGCGACAAATTAACCTAACAGTTAAATGACGCTGAATTAACGGGATGATGGGCATGCTCTTTACGGAACATGCGTTGGGGTCAAATAAATATAAATAGAGACAACTATGTTAAATAAGAAAATACTCGCAGTGATGATCACTGCCGCCCTTGGTGTCAGCGCCTGTAATTCTGATGACGACAAAGTCGTTCAAGCCGATTTACGGGTACTCGAAACCACAGATCTGCATACAAATATCATGGATTTCAATTACTACAGTGGTAAAGACGATCCCACAATCGGTCTTGCCCGCACTGCAAGCTTGATCCACGCTGCACGCAGCGAAGCCAAGAATAGCGTCCTCGTCGACAACGGCGATCTGCTACAAGGCAGCCCTATGGGCGATTATATGGCCAAAGTTGGCCTGCAAATGGGCGATGTTCACCCTGCTTATAAAGCCATGAACCTATTAGATTATGAAGTCGGTAATATCGGTAACCATGAATTTAACTATGGTTTAGACTTCTTAAATAAATCCATTAGTGGTGCAGATTTCCCTTATATCAACTCAAACGTTTATTGCGCCGACGATAAGGGTTGCTGGAAAGAGGTGAAAAAAGGTGAGCATTTATTCACCCCTTATATCATTAAACAAAAAAATATTATCGACAGCGAAGGTAATAATCAAACCATTAACATTGGTTATATTGGCTTTGTGCCACCACAAATTCTATTGTGGGATAAGCAAAATCTGACGGGGAAAGTTACGGTTGAAGATATCGTTACCACCGCGAAAAAATATGTCCCAGAAATGAAAGCCAAAGGGGCCGATATCATTATCGCCATTCCACACTCTGGCATTGGTTCGACGGAAAATCCTGGCGATCCTATGGCTGAAAACGCCACTTACGCTTTGACTTATGTTGACGGTATCGATGCGATTCTATTCGGCCACAGCCACTCTATCTTCCCAGATACTAAGTATGCCGACTTACCCAATACCGATGTCACTAAAGGCCTACTGAACGGCGTCCCCGCAGTGATGCCAGGTCGTTGGGGCGATAACTTAGGGGTGGTTGACTTTAAACTTGAGCGTAGAGATGACAAGTGGCATGTCCTTAGTGCGAAAACGCAAGCACGCCCTATCTATGATGGCGCAAATAAAGCCCCATTGGTTGAAGCGGATGCTGCTATTCACGATGCAGTCGCAGCAGAGCACCAAGGTACCCTCGCCTTTGTGGATGAACCTATCGGTGTCGCTGCGGCGGACATGTATAGCTTCCTTACCTTAGTGCAGGACGACCCAACGGTACAAATCGTTTCCGATGCGCAAATCGCTAACGTTAAAGCGAAATTACCTGCAGCATTAAAAGGGCTGCCAGTACTGTCAGCCTCTGCACCTTTTAAAGCGGGCGGTCGCCACGGTACAACCAGCGATGCCGATCAATTTGTGCAAGTCGATAAAGGTCCACTGACCTTCAAAAACGCCGCCGATCTGTACCTGTATCCCAATACTATGGTGGCAGTCAAAGCAACGGGCGCCGAATTGAAAGATTGGCTTGAGTGCTCAGCCAATCAGTTCAATCAAATCGACCCAGCAAAAACCACCCCACAAGAGTTAATCAACTGGGATGGCCATCCAACCTATAACTTCGACGTACTCGATGGCTTAACTTACAAAATTGATGTCACTCAACCGAGTAAGTTTGACCGCGATTGCGCCGTCGTTAATGCCAACGCAAACCGTATCGTTGATTTAAGCTATAAAGACGAAAACGGTAAAGTCATCACAGGTGAAGAATTTGCCGCGAAAGAGTTTATCGTCGCCTCAAATAACTATCGCGCCTTTGGTGGTAAGTTTGCCGGTACGGGTAGCGACCATGTCGTCCTTGAACTGCCCGATACCAACCGTGAGGCGTTAGCGGCTTATATTACAGCGCAATCTCAGTACAACGAAACCACGGGTAAGTACGAAGGTATGGTCAATCCAAGTGCCGATTACAACTGGGATTTCAAAACCATCACTACCAACGTCACATTAGACGTTCGCTTCGAAACCCAAGACAGTGACAAAGCCGCTGCCTTTATCGAAGCCAATAAACAACGTGAAATGAAGAAGATCAGCAACGATGAACTGGGTTTCGCCGTTTATAGCATCAACCTAACCAAATAAGCGTTCAATCCCGCAATATCATGCTCAAAAAGGCTCTTCGTGAGCCTTTTTTATTCCCTACCGATTAAATTAACGCTAATCTGCGCGCTATAAACAGTGTGTCGCCATTTAGTTCATCTTGCTCCACACTAAAGGTTAAACCTGCTTTGTGTCGTCAGAAATCTACCTTATTATTTAGCGGCGTCCTCGCAACAACAGAGAAAGCTTATGAAATATCAATCAATCTTATGTGCCACCGCGTTAATGCTGGTTGCAGTGCAGCCAGCAACAGCCGATGTTAATCTCAATCTGCCTAAAAATGCTGAAGTGTTAACGCTCAATGGCAAGCCAGCCGTAAAGAGTAGCAACCTCGTTTTAGCCGATGGTATCAATCAAATTGCCTTCCGTTATGCCGCGCAATACAGGCAACAAGCTGACTCAGTGCATTATCTATCCGACGTGCTCATCGTCCGTTTTGATGCGTCAGCACAAACACTTACCCTGACACTTCCCGCCATCAACTCAGCCAGAGATGCCAAGAAATTTGATGAGTCACCCAAGCTGGCACTATCAAATGCTCAAGATGAAGCAGTGAGTTTTACCAGCGATAAATTGATTAAGAATGGGATCCAACTGGGACGGGATTTCGAACACGAGATACTGCAGTACAACCTTAGCAATCATCCGGCTTCATTAAATCTCACTATGAATACCGCGACAACACAACCAAACGACGCTATTGCACCAATATTGGCAAGCCAGCCACACATACGCCAAGCACCCGCCGTCGTATCCACAAGCTTGATCGCGCCAGCAGTAATGTCATCATCAGCCGTAGCAGTCAATGACAAGAGCAAACCAACCACTTCTGTGCCTCCTACAACCACACCTAGCCAAGCTGAAATCAGTCAAATGCTTGATTACTGGTACAAACAAGCCAACGACAGTACCAAAGCCAGCTTCAAAGCCAAAATCAATAAAGAATAACCCATAGAACACGCCCGCGTTGTAGAGGATATTTGTCCTCTAACCACAACTATCTATTTCAGACCGCCAGCTGAGTATCACTATGAACTGGCGGTATATTACAGTTCATAAAATGAGAACTGAGTAAAACTTAAGCTCATTAAAAAGAGCCCAGTAAACCATTCCCACTTCACAGCTTAATGTCATTTCAACCAATAAAACCCTTTCAAAAATACTAAAACGTGCACATTTTAGACACAAAAAAGCCAGCTTATTCAGCTGGCTTCGTTGCATCTCAATGAGATAATTAGGCGCTTGGCGATGACCTACTCTCACATGGGGAGACCCCACACTACCATCGGCGCGTTTGCGTTTCACTTCTGAGTTCGGGATGGGATCAGGTGGTTCCACAAGGCTATTGTCACCAAGCAAATTCTGTTTATTACCGTGTCCATCTCTGGCTCACGTTAATAATAATTCGGAAAGCTGATTTGCTTTGTTTGAGTCTTTAACTTTATCAAGTGTCGATATTCTGTCTAAGTTCGCTT
>NZ_JAUOES010000022.1:0-78791 GCF_031932065.1 Shewanella scandinavica | reverse complement strand
GGTTTTTTGCGTCTGTAATTTGCAGAAATTGATATATTTTTCTTCCAACTTGCATGTTTCCCCACTATTTTTACTCACCAGCTCACCAGCTCACCAGCTCACCAGCTCACCAGCTCACCAGCTCACCAGCTCACCAGCTCACCAGCTCACCAGCTCACCAGCTCACCAGCTCACCAGCTCACCAGCTCACCAGCTCACCAGCTCACCAGCTCATTTTTTAATTGCTGAGTTCCTTGTCTATCTTAGGCTTCCTTATTTCGTTCTTGTCCTATTGCTTATACCAATCACATTAAATATCTAATCAGTTCAGAGCCTCACAGGTATCTCAATCCAAGGCACATTGACGCAGAAATGGTATTCCCTTTTAAGTCAATGCAACACCGGAGTGGGATGCCGAAGGTCGGCTAACTGTTAACGGCATGGCAACGCGCTTTATACTGCGTTTAAGGCTTTCGACAGAGCACCACTATGCCTTCAAGCCTTTGCCTTGTTTAAAGCGCGTTGAATTCCCGCTGAATGAACAGATATTAAATACGATTGGTATTAATCCTGCGAATAGCTAAGAGCCTAAGGTCTACCTCGGGTAGCACTGTGGCTTATCTTTCAAGATAGCCGCTCCACAACAAACCGTATTGAGCCTCTAGCACCGCTTTGTGTTGGTATCAAGGGGACATCTAAGTTGTCAAAATGGATGATTTAATTTGTTAGATTGACCCCATTCCTCTTCTTCTTCTTCTTCTTCTTCTTCTTCTTCTTCTTCTTCTTCAATCAATTCCTTCAGAACGATATGCCTTTCTATATTCATTCAGAATCAAATAGCAGTAACTTGGATTGTGAAATTTGCATACTTTTTCACTTGGTTTATTCCTATGTTCGTTGTTTTCAATTTAGAAATCATTTTTTAGTCTAGGACATCCTTTCGACTTAACTCTAGCATTGTGGCTGTTTCATTATGGAATATTGATTTAATTGCTCGATTTCTGAGGATTAGTGATTAACAGTCTTTTGGTTTAGTTATTATTGGTAAGACCAATTTACATTTGCATGGTGTTTTTGTTATCAATTGGTTATGTTTGTAGCGGGTTAAGTTCAAGCTGGTTTTCTTGTTGCGTGATTTATTAGCTTTTAAATGTGATTTTTTATTCAAATATTCTTTGTGTGGTGGTCGCTATAGGTCTGTCTACGAGAGACCCATAGTTTGTAAACCGCTCAACCGATTGAATGTTGAACTTGTGATGCGATAGCGATGGTTTGGGGCAATCGTACTGTTGATAGGGATTGAGAGAGTAAGGGGTAGGGGGAGCTATGGAGGATGTAACGCAATCTTTATTGGATGCCGTTGGCATTATGTTTTTGGGGATGGGCTTAGTGTATTTATTTTTAAGTGTACTAATCCTTGGGATCCATTTGGTTGCGCGCTGGTGTGCAGTCGATGCTGCCTCTGCACGTTTTGTTAAAAATCATGCTAAAAGTCAGCAGAGGGTATCGCAATCTGATGCTAAGCCTTTAGACCCAAATGTGGTCGCTGCGATTTCACTAGCGGTAAAGCAGTATCGTTCACAGATTAAGTAATGGGGAGCAATATGACTTTTGTATCTAATTCTACGACGGCAGTGGCTAAGCCATTATTTTTAACTGATGTCGTTTTGCGGGACGCGCATCAATCCATTTTAGCGACGCGCTTACGCATTGATGACATGTTACCGATAGCACCACGACTCGATAAGATCGGCTTCTGGTCACTGGAATCTTGGGGCGGTGCGACGTTTGATGCTTGTATTCGTTATCTTGGTGAAGATCCTTGGGATCGGATTCGTGAGCTGAAAAAGGCGATGCCCAATACGCCACAGCAAATGTTGCTACGTGGCCAAAACCTCTTAGGTTATCGCCATTATGCTGATGATTTAGTTACGCGTTTTGTTGAGCGCGCCCATAGCAATGGCGTTGATGTATTTCGTATTTTCGATGCGATGAACGATGTGCGCAACCTCGAGACTGCGGTGAAAGCGGTGCGCCAAGTTGGCGGCCATGCGCAGGGGACGATTTCGTATACCACGAGTCCAGTGCATACCATAGAGACGTGGGTTGATATGGCAAAACGTCTCGAAGATATGGGTTGTGATTCTTTGTGTATCAAAGATATGGCGGGCTTACTTAAGCCGATGGAAGCGTTTGAGCTGATTAGCCGACTAAAATCCCAAACGCAACTTGTGTTATCTATGCACTGCCATGCGACTACGGGGTTGAGTACTGCGACTTATCAGAAAGCCATTGAAGCGGGTATTGACGTGCTCGATACGGCAATTTCGTCGATGAGTCAAACCTATGGACATACTGCAACTGAAACCGTTATCGCTATGGTGGAAGATACTGAGCGTGCCACGGGTTACGATATGGTGTTGCTTGAGGAGATTGCAGCTTATTTCCGTGACGTGCGCAAGAAGTACGCTAAGTTTGAAGGCGCGCTGAAAGGCATAGATTCGCGTATTTTACGTGCACAAGTGCCTGGTGGCATGCTGACCAATATGGAGAGCCAATTAAAGGAGCAAGGCGCGGCCGATAAGATGGACTCGGTATTGGAAGAAATTCCCCGCGTACGTGCCGATTTAGGTTTCTTGCCGTTAGTGACGCCCACATCGCAAATTGTTGGCTCGCAGGCAGTCATTAATGTGTTGATGGGTGAGCGTTATAAGTCACTGACCAAAGAGACTGAAGGCGTGCTCAAGGGGGAATATGGCGCGACGCCTGCGCCAGTCGATGCAGCATTGCAAGTAAGAGTGCTGCAAGGGGCGCAAGCCATTACCTGTCGCCCTGCGGATCTATTAACGCCTGAATTGGCTAAGTTAAGGCTTGAGTTAGCAGATAAAGCACAGGAACAAGGCATTCGCCTATCTTCAGAGCATGACGATGATGTGCTGACCTATGCACTCTTCCCACAAATAGGATTGCAGTTCTTAAAGAATCGTGACAATCCGAGCGCCTTCGAGCCTAAGCCTGAGCTGACGTCGGCACTTGCTACTAATGCTGCGGACCGTGGCCCTGAAACCTACACGGTAACTGTCGAAGGGCAAGATTATGTGGTCGAAGTCGCCGCAGGCGGTGAGATCTCGCAAATTCAGCCACAGGGTCAAAGTGTGCAAGCCGTGCAAACTGCTACGGCGAGCACTGCGCCATCAACAAACCATGGTGAAATTAGACTTGAAATGAGCGCGCCTCTGTCGGGCAACATCTTCAAAGTTCATTTTTCGCCAGGCGATAGAGTGCGTGAAGGCGATGTCGTGATCATCCTTGAGGCGATGAAGATGGAAACTGAAATTCGTGCTCAGGGCGATGGCATTATCGCTAAGCTCTGGGTGAAAGAAGGCGACTCAGTGTCTGTGGGTTCTCAATTACTGGCCTTGGCGTAGGAGTCATTATGGAAGGTTTAATGGCTTTTTGGGCCGAGACTGGTATTGCCCATTTTACTGGCGGGCAAGTGTTGATGATGGCAGTGGGCGCTTTGCTCTTGTATCTCGCCATCGTGCGTGGATTTGAGCCTTTGTTGTTGCTGCCCATTGGTTTTGGTGCAGTACTGGCGAACATTCCCCATGCGGGATTTACCGAAGAAGGTGGCATGCTGTATTACGCCTATCATGTGGGGATTGAGACTGGGGTGTTCCCACTGTTGATCTTTATGGGCGTCGGCGCGCTGACCGACTTTAGTGCCTTGATTGCCAATCCTAAAACCCTGTTGTTAGGGGCGGCGGCGCAGTTTGGGATTTTCGCGACATTGATTGGTGCGATAGCGCTGAACTTAGTGCCGGGCTTTGAGTTCACCATGAAGGACGCGGCGGCCATTGCGATTATTGGCGGTGCTGATGGACCTACGGCGATTTTCCTCGCCTCCAAACTGGCACCTGAGTTATTAGGGGCGATTGCGGTCGCGGCTTATTCCTATATGGCGTTAGTCCCGATTATTCAACCGCCGATCATGCGCTTACTGACAACCCAAGCTGAGCGCGAAATTAAAATGGAGCAGCTGCGCGAAGTCAGTAAAAAGGAAAAGATCATTTTCCCTTTGATGGTGCTGGGATTAACGATCCTCTTCTTACCCGCGGCCACGCCGTTAGTGGGCATGTTTTGCCTTGGTAACTTGATGCGCGAATCGGGCGTAGTGGATAGATTATCGAAAACGGCGCAGAACGAGCTTATTAATATCGTCACGATTTTCTTAGGGTTAGCTGTGGGTTCTAAGTTATCCGCGGATCAATTCCTGCGGCTGGAAACCTTAGGGATTCTGGTTTTGGGTGCCTTGGCTTTCGGTGTTGGTACTGCCGCGGGGGTGTTGATGGCAAAGCTGATGTGTAAGCTGTCGGGCGGTAAAGTGAATCCGCTGATTGGCGCCGCAGGGGTATCGGCTGTGCCTATGGCGGCGCGAGTCGTCAACAAAGTGGGATTGGAAGCGAATCAACATAACTTCCTGCTGATGCATGCTATGGGGCCCAATGTGGCGGGGGTGTTAGGCTCTGCTGTGGCGGCGGGGATTTTACTTGCTGTTCTTGGGTAACTGATTGGGTTAATCACTGAGTTAACCGATTTGGGTTAACCGATTTGGGTTAACTGAGCTTTGAACATCTTCCAATCGTTAGCTTAGTTTTATCACTAAGGCCAACTCAGTATTGAGTTGGCCTTTTGCTAAGCCGTTAACCACATTAACGTGATGAGGATTAAAATCATCCCTTCGCCTATGCCGATAATGTAGATAAAACCTCGTCTGCCTTGTTTTAGCGTGAGTTTGTTGGCTTTTAAAAATAACGCCCAAAACAAACATAGGATCAGCGGGATAAGGAAGAGTCTCGTCATTGTCTGTTCTGCTAAAATGTGAGTTAGAGTGGCTTCAGAGTCTAACAGCTTGATCTTATTTGGGTAACCTATTTTGCAGCTGATGAGGACCGTTGGAGTTGATTAGGGCTTTAAAGCCGACGGATTAAAGGCCGTTTGCTGGATAATAAAAAAGACCGCCTAAGCGGTCTCTTGATTTACATCATCTGCGTAATTTACCTAATGTTACTGGTGGTTTAGCGCAGTGGCTTCGATCCAGTATTGTTATTGCTGCGAATTCACAGGTGTAATGTCTTGGTTATCGTTCGAATAGAACTGCGCTTCATCGAGTTCATTTTCTGATTTACCAATCACGACTGCTGTCATCATATCGCCCGTCACGTTCGTTGCCGTGCGGATCATATCGATAATACGGTCAATCGCGGCGATAAAGGCAATGCCTTCAAGTGGCAGACCAATCACACCTAAGGTCACAGTTAACATCACCATTGCACTTCCTGGCACGCCAGCGGTTCCAACAGAAGCCACGGTTGCAGTCACGGCAATCATTACATAGTCCAGTGTATCGAGCGGAATATTGTAAATCTGCGCGATGAAGATAGCGGCAATCGCAGGGTAAATACCTCCACAACCGTCCATGTTCATGGTCGCACCTAATGGCATCACAAAGGCACTATAACGCTTTGATACACCCATGGTTTCGACTGCGCGGGTGCTCGCAGGTAAAGTACCGAAACTTGAAGAAGTACTAAAGGCGACTAACTGCGCTGGCATAGCTTTGCGGAAAAATTGCAGTGGGCTTAAACCACCGACAAATTTCACTAAGCCACCGTAAACAAAGATGATATGGATAAAGGCGGCAATGTAGATAGCCCCGATAAACTTACCTAACGGCAGTAGAGTCGATAAACCGTATTCACCGACAACCCAAGCCATTAAACCAAACACGCCGATAGGAGTGAGTTTTAAGACCATGCGAGTCAGTTGGAACATGACTTCTGCGCCCGCTTCTATGGTGCGTTTTAGCGGATCAGCCTTCTCGCCAACTTTGTTGATAGCGATACCCACTAACGCGGCAAACACGATAATTTGCAGTACCTTGCCTTCAGCCAGTGAGGCGAAAGGATTGACTGGGATCATGTCGAGCAACACTTGTGCAAAACCGGGAATATTACGCTCGCGCACTTCAGTCGCCGTGAGCTGCATAGTGCCGCCCATGTCGATCATTGAACCTACGGCTAAGCCAATCAGCGAGGCAATCGTGCCTGTCAGCATGAACATGCCTAAGGTTTTAAGGCTCAAGCGTTTCAGGCTAGTTTGCGAGCCTAGCGACGTGATGCTGACGACAATGGCACAAAATACCAAAGGCGCGACCAACATCTTAATGGCGCCAATGAACAGATCTCCGAGTGGTTTTAGCACTGTAGCGCTTTCACCTAAAATAACGCCAACGAGCGCACCTAAGATAAAGCCTGCTAAGACTTTTTGCCAAAACGGAATGCGGCTAATGGTTTGAAGGATCATGCATATTCCAGAAAAATAAATTAAGAGTGAGCCAATAGACCTGCGATGATAGGATTCGTATTCAACGAGTTGAGCGTGATGTTAACGCGCTCTCAGTCATGCGCATGGTCATTGATTGCCATAGTTAAACCATTGTATCGACAGAGCTAGGGTTATAACAAACCGTTTTTCTTATAACTTATTGTGATAAGTGAGTTTGTTGTAAAAAGATTAAGTGAAACATTCAATTAACCCATGACAAACCTTATCGCATTGAATACAAAAAGAGAGATTTATCATTGAGTAAGCCATTATGACTGAGTTAGGCATTATGTTCACCGGCGCTTTTTTAGCGGCGACTTTGTTACCGGGGGGATCTGAAGTCTTACTCGTGGCGCTATTAAACAAAACTCCAGAGGCTTGGGTTGCGCTGGTCGTGGTGGCCAGTATTGGCAACACGTTGGGCGCGATGACCAGTTTCTATTTAGGCCGCTTAGGTCGCCTAGCAAAATCACCAGAAGCGTTAGCGACGGGTAAACACGCAAAGGGGCTCGCCATGATTGAACGCTACGGCGTGTGGGCGCTGTTACTCTCATGGGCACCGGTTATCGGCGATATTCTCTGTTTATTGGCGGGCTGGGTGAGGTTGCCGCTAATGTCCTCTTTACTGATGATTTTAATCGGTAAAACAATTCGTTACTTAATTGTTGCCGCTGCCGTGCTGCAATGGATGGCATGATGGCGTTAGGATGCATTTAATGGTCAAGGGCGGGGAGTGTTTTTCCGTTTAGACTGAATTTACTGTATAGATAGGAACTTAGTGTCAATTTTGCGAGTCATAAATCCCAATGCTTAATCATTTAAGCGCACTTTATTCTACGGACTTTGCTCTACGGGCTGTGACTAAGCGTACTATGACGTTGCACAGCTATATGACTATACGCAGCACTATGATTATTAAGCTGTATTTTTGACCCATTGATGTATGAGGGGAATGTTTTGAAGAAATGGATATTAGCGGTCGCAATTTCTGCCGCACTCGCGGGCTGTGCATCTGAAACGACTACGGCGAACTTGCCCGCAGGCGTTAAACTTATCGAAAATGTGCAACTGGCTGATTCGCAAGTAGGGATACCCTACAAAAAGTACCAATTAGCCAATGGGTTAACGGTTATTTTGCATCAAGATGATTCCGATCCCTTAGTGCATGTCGACGTCACTTATCATGTGGGCTCAGCCCGTGAATTAGCTGGCCGTTCGGGTTTTGCGCATTTATTTGAACACATGATGTTCCAAGGCTCGCAGCACGTCGCCGATGAACAACATTTTGAAGTGGTTACCGAAGCTGGCGGCACCTTAAACGGCACGACCAATACCGACAGAACCAACTACTTTGAAACCGTACCCAGCAATCAATTAGAAAAAATGCTGTGGCTTGAGTCGGACCGTATGGGCTTTTTATTGCCGGCACTCACCAGTGAAAAATTTGAAGTGCAGCGCGAGACAGTGAAAAACGAGCGTGCGCAACGTATCGACAATCAGCCCTATGGCCGCATGAGTGAGCATTTTAGCCAAGCCATGTATCCTGTCGGTCATCCTTATTCTTGGCCTGTGATTGGCTGGCCGGACGATCTTAATCGCGCCACAGTTGATGATGTTAAACACTTTTTCCAACGTTGGTATGGGCCTAACAATGCAACCCTGACCATAGGTGGGGATTTCGATGAAATGCAGACCTTAGCCTGGGTGAATGAATATTTTGGTGAAATCCCCCGTGGCCCTGAAGTCTCGTTAGAGCAAAAGGCGCTGGTTAACTTAGATAAAACGCGTTACATCTCCATGGAAGATCAAGTGCACTTGCCCTTGATCCGTATTGGTTTTCCAACCGTATACGCAAGGCATCCTGATGAAGCTGCGCTCGATCTGTTAGCCAATATTTTAGGCGGCGGCAAAACATCCTTGTTATATAAAAACTTGGTGAAAGATGGCTATGCCGTGCAGGCCAATGTCAGCCATCCTTGCCAAGAGCTGGCGTGTCAGATGTCGATTTATGCTTTAGCTAATCCTGAAAAGGGCGGCAAACTGGCGGATCTGGAACAACGTATCCTCGATTCTATTAATGAGTTTGAGCAACGTGGCGTTACCGATGACGATTTGCAAAAAGTCAAAGTGCAGTTTGAGGCCGATACCATTTACAGCCTGCAAAGTGTTTCTGGCAAAGTGTCTGCCTTAGCGATGAACCAAACGCTGTCGGGCAATCCGAACATGATAGCTTCAGATTTGAGTCGTTATGCCAATGTGACCAAAGACGATGTGATGCGCGTGTTCAAGCAATACATTAAAAATAAGCCTATGGTGGTGATGAGTGTGGTGCCGCAGGGTATGACGTCACTTATCGCCCATGCCGATAACTTCACGCCAGCGACCTTGCCCATTGCGCAAACGGCGGTAGAAGGGGATTTGCCAAAGCCTGAACTTGTTTCAAGTTTTGATCGAACTAAAATGCCCGCATCTGGCGCTGCACCAGTGTTAAAGGTTCCGACAATATGGACTAAAACCTTAGCCAATGGCATAGAAGTCATGGGGACACAAAGCACTGAAACGCCAACGGTTGAGCTGATTGTGTACCTTAATGGCGGCCATAGACTGGTACCAGTTGAAAAAGCGGGCTTAGCGACGCTGACTGCGGAAATGCTCAATGAGTCGAGCAAGAAACGCAGCAGTGAAGTGCTTTCGCAAGCGTTAGAAATGCTCGGCAGTTCAGTCGACTTTAGTGCCTCTGAATATCAAAGTGCGATTAAAATATCTACGCTGACAGCGCATTTAGATGAGACGCTGGCGATTATGGAAGAAAAACTCTTCCAGCCAGCCTTCAACGAAGCGGATTTTACTCGAGTAAAACAGCAGCAGTTACAGCAGATCCAGCATATGCAGTCCGATCCTAGCTACCTAGCTGATACGGCGCTATCGTCTTTGTTATACGGTAAAGACAATGCTTTAGGCGTGAATGACATAGGTACACTCGATTCAGTCGCGGCGCTTACGTTAGCCGATGTAAAAGCGTTTTATGCCCAGCAGTATCAAGGCGGTAACGCTAAAATCGTCACAGTCGCCAATTTACCTGAATCAGCATTATTGCCTAAGTTAGCGGGATTGAGTCAGTGGCAAGGGGCTGCCGTTGTGGTGCCGCCACTTAAGCCATTCCCTGCATTAAAAGGCGGTACGATTTATCTGATTGATAAACCCGGCGCGGCGCAATCGGTGATCAATATCGCCAAGCGCGCATTGTCCTATGATGCCACAGGCGATTACTTTAAATCTTACCTGATGAACTACCCGCTAGGCGGTGCATTCAATAGTCGTATCAACCTGAATTTACGTGAGAATAAAGGTTATACCTATGGTGCTCGTACCAGTTTTGCAGGCGGTGCTGAAGTCGGTGATTTTGTCGCATCAAGTAACGTTCGCAGTGACGTGACGGCGAAAGCACTCACTGAGTTTGTAAAAGAAATCAGTGCGTACCAGCAAAAGGGTATGACAGATACTGAACTTGCCTTTATGCGAAATTCAGTCTCGCAAGGCCAAGCACTTGATTATGAAACGCCGTATCAAAAAGCGGGCTTTATGCGCATGATCCAACGTTACCAATTGAGCCAGGATTTTACGACTCAACAGGACAAGATCATTAATACTGTAACAAAAGATGAACTCAATGCCCTCGCGGCTTCCGAGCTAGATATCAATAAAATGGTGATTCTGGTGGTGGGAGATAAAGCAAAAATCGAAGCAGATTTAGCGGCATTGGGCTATCCAATTGAAACTTTAGTATTGTAAATTGGTATTTCGCCCTTATATAGGTGATAGACGTGTACGTTAATTAACGACTATTCGTCATATATTTACCGGATTTACATCGAAAGACGGTGACAGCATTAGCTGTCACCGTCTGCTTTTAACAGTACAAGTTGTGAATTTGGCTTGCCCCACAGACAGGTTTAGATTTATTTTGAGGCGTATTTTGCAAGATAAGCCTCAAAATAAAGGTCTGACTGTTAACCTTGTCGCGATAGCGAATCACCAATTAGAGAAGCGCAAATTGAAGTCATTCAATGAATTAGTACAACATCTCTCGGACGCCCATGGGCGCACCGCACTCTTGGGTATGTTACGTGGCATAGAACGTGAGGCGTTGCGGATTGATGAGTCGGGTTATCTCGCCACCGATTCGCATCCTGAAGCCTTAGGCTCAGCGTTAATGCATTCGCGTATTACGACGGATTACAGTGAAGCCTTGCTCGAGTTTATTACTCCGGTACATAACAATGTTGAGCAACTGCTAAACGGATTAACTGAAACCCACGCCTTCAGCGTGCGCCATTTAAATGGTCAGCGCCTGTGGCCTGTGAGCATGCCTTGTTATGTGAAGGACGAGAAACAGATCCCCGTTGCCCGTTATGGTTCATCAAATACCGGTATGATGAAAACCTTATATCGTAAGGGCTTAACCTATCGTTACGGCGCCTTGATGCAGATTATTTCTGGGGTGCACTTTAACTTTTCGGTATCACAAGAGTTATGGCAAAGCCTGTACGAATTGAGCGATAAGCAGTTAAGTTACGATGATTTTATTTCTGAATCCTATTTTGGCTTGATCCGTAACTACCGCCGTTTAGTCTGGGTGCTACCTTATTTATTTGGTGCTTCACCAGCGTTATGTAGCTCCTTCATTAAAGATCAAAAAACCGATCTTAAGTTTGAAAAAACGGGCCACGGTACTTTGTATCTACCCTTTGCGACTTCGTTGCGTATGAGCGATTTAGGCTATACCAACAAAGAGCAAGAAGAGCTGAATATCAGCTATAACTCTTTGCCTGAGTATCTGGCTGGCGTAAATGCGGCCATCAAAATGCCTTCGGCAAACTTTGCCAATATCGGCGTTAAAGTCGATGGTGAGTATCGTCAGCTCAATGCCAACGTATTGCAGATTGAAAACGAGTTCTACTCGCCAATTCGTGCAAAACGGGTGACGCGTAGTGGCGAGAAGCCGTCAGAAGCCTTAGCCCGTGCAGGGGTGGAATACATTGAAGTGCGTGCTTTAGATGTTAATCCATTTAGCCCGATTGGTATTGAGGCGACCCAAGTGCGTTTCCTCGATTTATTCCTACTCTATTGTTTATTAACGGAGTCGCCTAAGTCTGAAGCCAGCGAAGAGGCGAGATTAAGCGCGAATCTTAAAGCTGTGGTGCTTGAAGGCCGTAAACCTGGGCTTGAGTTACTAACCGCAAACGGTTCACGTTCGCTTAAATCTTGGTTAGAAGAGTTGTTTGATGCCTTGCAACCTTTGGCGGTATTGCTCGATGGTGAGGCGACGGATTATCAAGTGGCGTTAGCCCATTGGCGTAAAGCGGTTGAAGATCCTAACTTGACCCTGTCGGGACAAGTACTACAAAACGTAATCAACAAAGGCCAAGACCATGGTCAGTGGGTGATGACGTTGGCACAGCAATACTATCAATTCTTTGTCGATTATCCCTTGTCGAGCGAGACCATAGCGCAGTATCAAGCCGAAGCATCCAGCTCGCTTAACAAGCAGGCCGAGCTAGAAGCGGCGCAGCGTTCAGTTTCGTTTGATGATTATCTGGAAGATTACTTTGGAGCTCAGTCGTGAAAGAGGGCTTATTCTCTTTCACTCGCTTGCGTATCAGCGCAGCTTTGATTGGGGCCAGTGCCTTATTATCAGGCTGCGCCGCTTCACCAGAAGATCCTCTGGGCTGTGGTACTGTGTCTGGTTATTTGCAGCCCGATGCCAGTACTCAATGGTATCGAGTTGTGGTGACCCATTTAAACGGGCAGGCAGTCGTTTCAAAGCCTAATTATCAGTTAGCGCCTGGCGAATATGAGTTTACTGTCGCGGAACTGATTGATGATCCTAGCTTGTCGGTCACACTTGCCGCGCGAACGCCTAAGGTATTTAAGCTCAATGTTGAGAGCCATCAGCGTTATCATATCGGTGCGCTATTTCACACCGATAAGCGTTATATGGGCAAAGACACTGGGTATTGGGAACCAGGTGTGTGGCAGCAAGAAGAGCATGAGTGTCAGTTTGAGCTGAGTCCCGAAACGAAATAGCCAAAGCGTTTAGCTCAAGTGGTAAGCCAGCAACATTCGATTTAAGTTAGATTGATTCCCCCCTAGCGCTTAGATCTTCTAAGCGCAAAAAAGCTTTTTATGCTTGCCTCAGACTGAGTCTATGACATCATGGAGCCAGCTAACTCTCCAAAGAATATGATATTAATGAATAAACCCTTCATCCTCTTACTCTGCGCAAGTCTCGGCATCTTGTCAGGGTGCGCGACGTCTCCGCCTAAGTCACCAGAAAATTTGTGTGAGATATTTCAAGAACA
Organism: Shewanella scandinavica; assembly: GCF_031932065.1. Classification (NCBI taxonomy): domain Bacteria; kingdom Pseudomonadati; phylum Pseudomonadota; class Gammaproteobacteria; order Alteromonadales; family Shewanellaceae; genus Shewanella; species Shewanella scandinavica. The sequence goes on along the minus strand of NZ_JAUOES010000022.1, from coordinate 66,063 downwards.
CCGAGATTGGTACGATGCCGCTAAAGACGCCCGTGACAAATGGGGCGTGCCAGTGCATGTGCCGTTGGCGATGATGTATCAAGAGAGTTCATTCAAGCACAATGCCGCGCCACCGATGGAATACTTTCTAGGATTTATCCCTATTGGCCGTGCCAGCGATGCCTATGGTTACGCACAGGCTAAGACCATGACGTGGGATGATTATGTGCGTGAGACGGGCAACAGTTGGTCGAGCCGCAGTGATTTCGATGATGCGATGGATTTTATGGGCTGGTTTATCAGCAAAACCCATAAGATTAATGGTGTGTCTAAATGGGATGCGCGGGCTCAGTATCTTAATTATCACGAAGGTTGGGGCGGGTATCGCCGTGGCAGTTACAAGTCTAAGGCGTGGTTAGTCAAAGTAGCGAACAAAGTGGATGCGCGATCTAAACGTTACGCGGCGCAATATAAAACCTGCCAAAAAGATTTGGATTCATCTTGGCTGTGGCGCTTATTCTTTGGTTAGGGTTAGGGTTAGGGTTAGGGTTAGGGTTTGGCTAGAGCTTAGTTTGATTCCATTGTCAGCCATTTGAATGAGCGTCTATGGCTGATTTTAGGTGTTTAACTCAGATATTTGATTGAGAGAGTTAATCGAGATAATCAGTTGAGATAGTCAACTCAAATCTTCAAGCCTGATATTCAAGCCTGATATTCAACTTCAATACTTACTGACTTTTGATATTGGCCTGTTAATAGCGGCTGTAGTAACTGATTTCAACGAGCTTATTGTGCTTTTACCGCGAAAGTTTCTAATGCTTTAATGGCTTTCTTCTTCGCGCGCTTTTGCTCATACATGGCATGATCTGCAGTCTTAAAGGATTGATACCAATCAGTTTCAAACGGAGCAATCCCAAAACTAAAAGCTAGGCTAAGCTCTGAACCTTGATTTAAGGTTTTGCGCATATTATCTAAGTCCTCCTCGATTTGGGTTAGCGGCCCATGGCATAAAGCGACAAACTCATCGCCACCAAAACGGGAAATAATACCTTTATTTTGCCAATAGGTCAGTATGGCTGTGGCCGTGCGCTTAATGGCAACATCGCCTGTCTGGTGTCCATAGGCATCATTAATGGCCTTGAGATTATCCATATCGATAATAATCAAAAAGCTGCCAAGGTGAGGTTTGTGCTGCCAGTGGTGCAGTTCATCTTCAAAATTCTTTCGATTATAAAGCCCTGTGAGGGGATCGAAATTCGCAAGTTTAGTGATCTGCTGTGACTTCTGATAGAGCGCAATAGCATTACTGGCTTCGTGGGTCAGGATAGAGACAAGGTTGCGGTCGTAATCGCTAAAGGCACCAAGGCTACTGCTGTCGAGGTTGAGCATGCCATAGAGCTTGCCATCGATACGGATAGGGCTAGACAGGGTTGAGCGTATCGGCTGCTTCGACACTGTGAGTAACACTCTTTGATCATCTTCCGTTAAAGTGCTGGCTGCATTGATATTTTTCATATCATTGATGACCACGACCTGATCGCATCTCCCCTTAGTGAGCCGATATTCAAAGGTTTGCTCTAAGGTAAAATCCAGTTGTCTGAGTTTTGCTAAATCGAGCCCCACCACAGATTCGAAATGCAGTTTGTTATTAGCCTCGTTGACTTTAATGATGCTGCCCATTTCGGCACCATTAATCACGTATACGGCTTTGTTGAGTAAGGCGTCGAGAAAGGCATGCTCATTTTTATAATGGCTTGAGAGGTGCGCGAGCTCGTAAATGGCATCATTGATGGTGACGACTTGCTCTAAATGCTCCCACAGTCGAGTTAAACGACCTTGATGCAAATAGTAAATCAGGCTGTAGGCAAAAATGTAAATGATGCAAACAAACAGTAATGGCAGGATAGTCCAACCTTCTGTGGGTGCATTAAAGATAAATAGCAGGACGAATAGACATATCGGCACAATGAGCAATAGCAGATGATAGCGATAATCTAAGCGATCTATGGTCTTACGTTTGAAATTATCCCTTAATTTCACTCGAGTATTCCTTTATCCGTGTCATTGCTAGCCACAATTGAATGCTATACATCACTAACGTATCCACACTGAGTTCTGTTAAGTATATAACGAAAATTGAAATATAAACTGATATGAAACTGCGAACAATTTCATATCAGTGATTTTGGTACTAAATACTGAATTAACGCGAATTTTCTGCGTATTCGGCCAATATCCAGGCTAAAGGGGCTTGGTATTGGATGGGCATCCACGTTTGCAGTGCGGCTATGCTCTGGTTGAGCACAGTTTGATTGGGCACTGATAGGTTCAAATGGCCCACTTTACGACCAGGGCGCACTTCTTTGTTGTACCAGTACAGCTCAGCATTAGGCAAACTTAACCAGCGTGGATCATTATCGATACCGATAAGATTGACCATAACACACTGAAAATTCACTTGTGGCTGTGGGATCGCAATTCCGCAAAGTGCACGCAAATGCAGCTGGAATTGATCCATATGGGTTCCGGCTTGAGTCCAATGGCCTGAGTTGTGCACTCGCGGTGCCAGTTCATTCACCAATAACTCATCGCCAACACGGAAGCATTCCATCGCCATCACGCCAACGTATTCAAGCTCATGCATAATGGCGCTGAGCATAGCTTCGGCTTGGGCTTGCAAAGGGCTTAAGCGTGTCAGTGGCGAAATCGACGCCATTAAAATGCCATCTTGATGTAAGTTCAGCGTCAGCGGATAAAACACGCATTCGCCTTCGCGAGTACGTACGCCAACTAATGATACTTCTTCATCAAAATTAATCGCTTGCTCAGCAATTGCAAGGTTACGCCAATCGTTTGGAATATCACCCGCTTCGGCTTGTTTAAGCCAATGTTGACCTTTACCGTCATAACCACCGGTACGGCGTTTCATCAAGACTCTTGGGCCATAGTGCTGATACAGGGTATCGACTTGGGTGTTATCGTCAACTAATGTCCAAGGCGCTGTGGGAACACTGAGCTGGTCGAGTAGACTTTTTTGGCTAAAACGGTCGGCTAAACGGCTAAATACCGGACCATTAACAAAATGGGGGTGTGAGCTGAGTTGTAAACTCAGGGCGGACTCTGGCCACTGTTCGCGCTCGGCGGTAATAATGTCGTGGGGCGCGAGTGGCAGAATGTCATCCGTAGGCGTCATGATATCGACGGCGTTAACTTCAATCGCTAATGGCTCACCAGCGTGGGTCAACATAGCGCCCAGCTGACCATTACCTAATACCCAAACCTTAGGTTTAGTGTTTGTCTGGGTCATTAAACTTCCCTCGGATCTGGATTGTCCAGTACCGCACGGGTCTGTTCTTCTCTGAAAGCGTCAACACGAGCCGCTAATTCTGCATCGTTATTCGCAAGGATTTGGCAGGCCAATAATCCCGCATTGAATGCGCCCGCTGTGCCTATGGCTAAAGTGCCAACGGCGATGCCTTTTGGCATTTGAACGATAGACAATAAGCTATCCATACCTGACAGGGCTTTACTTTGGACTGGGACACCTAATACGGGTAAGCGAGTTTTAGAGGCAATCATACCGGGTAAGTGCGCTGCACCACCGGCGCCACCAATGATGATTTTAAAACCACGATCGGCGGCAGAGGCTGCAAACTCCATGAGTTTATCTGGCGTTCTATGGGCGGAAACCACTTCAACATGATAAGGCACTTGCAGTTTATCCATTATCTCAGCGGCGGCTTCCATCGTGGGCCAATCACTTTTAGAACCCATAACAACAGCAACAAGGGCTTGCATGATAACTCCTTAACTCACTAATTTTAATTATATTTTGACCTTGTTTCAGGTCTAGGTACAGTTGATGCTTGTCTAGCCGTCACCGGTAGCAAGCATCATGGCGCTGAATAATACCATGATCCTCGTCATTTCTGCCCGTTTTTGCGAGCGAAAAAACGTCTTTTGCTGTGATGAATGGCTTGAGTAATTGAGCCATAAAAAAGACCAATCCAGAGATTGGCCTTTGAGATAAGTCAGCAGCATTAAGCCGCTGAGATTGCGCTGCTGGTTTACTGTGTCTGCTTATCCGCAGTGATTTCTGTTTGCTGAGTGATAACTGGCGCTTCGGCCATGGCTTCTCGTAGGGTCGAGTAAAACTTCAACACGCCCTCAATCGGCTGGATCTTGGCTCTTGCTAGCGTTCGAATGGGCTGGAACTGTAGATCGGCAATAATCAGCTTAGTCTTATTTGCTTTACATTTTTCAATCAGTTTTGTCAGCGCGGCTAAGCCTCCAGCATCCAAAATCGAGACTCCATCGAGATACAGCACTATCACTTGTTTATCTTCGGTGAGACTGGCGATTTCGGAGAAAATCCGATCGGCAGCGGCGAAGAAGAGTGGCCCGTTAATTTTGAGAACAGCCCAATCGGCGGGTAACTCTTGATCGACATAACGCTTGTTGGTGCTGATATCGTAAAGCCTTGTCATCTCGGCAATTTCCTTCATAAACAGCAAGGCCGCGAGAATGATCCCCACACTGATGGCGATGACCATGTCGAAAATAACCGTTAATGAAAAACAGCTAACAAAGACCATGATATCGCTAGTGGGCGCGGTTTTAACTAAATGCAACGCTTTGTGAGCCTCACTCATGTTCCAAGCTACGACGAGTAGCAGGGCAGCCATGGCCGACATCGGCAAGTAGGCGAGCACGCCCGCTAAGGCGACTAAACCAAACAATACCACTATGGCGTGGATCATGGCCGCAATTGGACTCTGAGCGCCCGCTTTGACGTTCGCCGCGCTACGGGCGATTGCCGCTGTCGCTGGAATGCCACCAAAAAACGGCGTGATGATATTACCTATGCCTTGGCCCAGTAACTCACTGTTGGCACTATGACGTTTGCCTGTCATGCCATCGAGCACCACAGCACACAGTAGCGATTCAATCGCCCCTAACATGGCAATGGCAAAGGCGGCAGGTAACAAGGCTTGAAAGGTCGCGAGATTAAATTGAAAAGCTTGACCATTTGCGCCAGCCTGCAACCAAGGCCATTCGAAACTCGGCAATACTGCCGGGATCCCCATGCCTGTGGTGCCATCGCTCAGTTGGTAGTGGAAACGAGTGCCTATGGTTTCTATATCAGCGCCCATGGCATTGAGCACCAAGGCGAGGATAGTGCCGAGTATGATTGCCGGAAGGTGCGCTGGCACAGGTGTTTTGAGTTTCGGCCAAAGCAGCATAGTCGCTAGGGTGGCGCTTGCAACCAGTAAGCTAGGTAAATGGACCGAAGGTAGCGCTTGGGCTAATGCCATTAGCTTGGCCAGATATTGCTCCGGCATATGGGCAATTTCGAGCCCGAAAAAGTCTTTTAGCTGCAAGGTGGCAATCACTACACCAATCCCCGCGGTAAAACCTAAGGTGACGGATTCGGGAATATACAGAATCAACCGGCCAAGGCGCAGCGTCGCCATGCCGACGAGTATCATTCCCGACATCACAGTCGCGATTAATAATCCTGCTAAACCAAACTGTTGGGCTATGGGGTAGAGCAATACCACAAATGCCGCTGTCGGGCCGGACACGCTGTAACGTGAGCCGCCAGACATGGCGATAATAAAGCCGCCGACAATGGCGGTATACAAGCCATATTGAGGCGCAACGCCACTGGCAATGGCTAATGCCATCGCTAATGGAATCGCAATTATACCCACAGTGAGACCAGCAAGAAGATCTTGCCCAAAGCGTTTAAACGAATACTTATCTTTCACGCAAGCTTCTGTGAGTGCGTGGGCGATCCTTAGGGAAAACAAATGAGCTGAGTGTGACACGAGAGGGTCCCATAGCTAGGCTAGCAACAAGCTTCTATTTTAGTGGCCAGATTGAATGTGCAGTGTGATCTTGTCAGCAAAAGCGATTGAAAATACTTTGTTTTGTATAAATAGTGTGCTTGAGACGGTTTGATTCTCATTTAAGTATGTTTTGCAAAATATCGAGATGTTTTAACCCTTTTGCTAATGCGGGCCGTTTACAGCTTTAGGTCAACATCAAAGGCATTCAACATGAAAACACACTATTCCCCAAAAACCGTTTCAGTTTCCGATCCAACTCTCTACCAGCAACGGGGAAACGGTATCCCATCGGCGAGCAATACGGCTGCTCTATTACTGGTCGCAGTGAGTTTAACGGCCTGTGGTGGTAAAGGCGCCGAAGTTGAACATCGACAAGCTGAGCAGCAAGCCGAGCAACGTCATCAAGTAGCGTCGCAGCGCCAAGCTGAAATGCGTGATGCCGCTAAGGTTGAGATGGCGAGAGTGGCGGCGCCGATGCAAATGTCTAGCAATGGGGCTGTGATGGGGATGAGCATAGCGCCAATGCCGCGTGACTATGCCGCGATTCCGTTAGCGCAAAATAAATTCGAGCAGCAAGTGCAAAATGGCATCATGGTGGCAGGGGAGATCCCTGTATCGACGTTTTCCATCGATGTCGATACTGGCAGTTATGCCACCTTAAGACGGATGTTGAGGGAAGGGCGCTTACCCGAGAAAGGCACTGTCAGAGTTGAGGAAATGCTCAATTATTTTGCCTACGATTATCCCTTACCCGCTAAAAACTCGGCGCCGTTTAGCGTGACGACAGAGCTTGCTCCCTCACCCTATAACGATGACATGATGCTGCTGCGGATTGGCCTTAAAGGTTATGACTTACCTAAATCTCAATTAGGCGCGAGTAACTTAGTCTTTTTACTCGATGTGTCAGGCTCTATGGCGTCAGCGGATAAATTGCCTTTACTGCAAACGGCGTTAAAGCTGCTAACAGCGCAATTAAGTGCGCAGGATAAAGTCTCTATTGTGGTTTATGCTGGGGCGGCTGGTGTAGTGCTCGATGGCGCGTCGGGGAACGACACTCAAACCTTGACTTATGCGTTAGAACAATTAAGTGCCGGTGGTTCAACCAATGGTGGGCAAGGGATCACGCAAGCCTATCAATTGGCCAAAAAGCATTTTATCCCCAATGGCATAAATCGAGTTATCCTCGCGACCGATGGTGATTTTAATGTTGGCGTGACAGATTTTGATGATTTGATTGCCTTGATTGAAAAGGAAAAAGATCATGGTATTGGCCTAACGACCTTAGGGTTTGGTTTGGGCAATTACAACGATCAACTGATGGAGCAATTGGCGGACAAGGGCAATGGCAACTATGCCTATATCGATACGCTGAATGAAGCGCGTAAAGTGCTGGTGGACGAGTTGAGTTCGACCTTATTCACTATCGCCAAAGACGTGAAAGTGCAGGTGGAGTTTAATCCGGCCTTAGTCTCGGAATACCGTTTGATTGGTTACGAGAATCGCGCCTTAGCACGGGAAGATTTTAATAACGATAAGGTGGATGCGGGCGAGATTGGCGCGGGTCATTCAGTAACAGCCTTGTATGAATTAAGGTACGTTGAAGTCGGGAATAGGATGAATGATAAACTTAGATATGGCGTTGATGCTCAAACGGGGCAAGAGAAATATAGCCGTGAAGAAATTGCCTTCCTTAAACTGAGATACAAGTTGCCAGCGCAAACGCAGAGCCAGTTACTGAGTTATCCCATCAGGTTAGATCAAAGCGTTAAACAGCTCGAGCAAGCAAGTGATGATTTTAGATTTGCCGCCGCGGTTGCAGGGTTAGGGCAATTACTGAATGGCAGTCACTATCTCCATCAATTTGATTATACTAAGTTAAGCTTACTCGCACGTTCAGCATTAGGGGATGATCCCTTTGGTTATCGCCATGAGTTTGTGCAGTTAATGGAAACCGCAGCGGCGATAGAGCAATCTAATCAGCTGCCAATTAAGAAAACATTCGATGGCTCGGATAAACCTTTTCCTCCCCAAGATAAACGCCATGGCGAGCCAATGAGAGATAAGAGCAATCCGCGTAATGAGAGATTACAATAGTAAAAGTGAATACAGGGGGTTAACCCAAATGACGAGGAATTTCCCGTGGCATTAGCAATACCGCAATTACCAACCCATGAGCACTCAGATGAGCAATTGATGTTGTGCTATGCCAAGGGCGATTCAAAAGCATTTGAGCAGTTATACCTGAAGCACAAAGGCGCGCTTTATCGCTACTTTGTGCGCCAGTTAGGTGATAAGCAGTTAGCTGAGGATTTATATCAAGAAACATGGGGACGGGTGATCCGCGCAGCGGCTAACTACGAAGCCAGTGCTAAGTTTACTACTTGGCTATACCGTATCGCCCATAACTTATTGATTGATCATGTGCGAGCGGTTAAGCCCGTCGATTTAGTCGCCACTGATGAGGACGAAACTGGGCTCGATACTTTTGTGGCGGGTGAGCAAGATAAGCCCGACGTGCAGTGGCAAGAAGCGCAAAAGAGTTTATTGCTAAAAACCTGTATCGCACTGTTACCCCAAGTCCAGAAAGAGGCATTTATCCTGAACATTGAAATGGGGTTTACGGCTGCCATTATTAGCGACATTGCGGGCGTAACTTTAGAAGCGACTAAGAGCCGTATTCGCTACGCTTACCAAAGTCTAAAGGATTGCGTCAGCGCGAAATGGCAGGAGGCGGGTCATGAGTAATTTATCTTCAAGTGCTGATGAGCGCGCATTACAACGAGAAGTGCTAGCTTGGTATCGTCAACAGGCCTTAGAAGTTCCACCGCAGCAACTCGACCAAGATATCTTGCACCTAGCGCAAACTCACTTAGCTGAAATGCATCAAAGCAAAATAACCGCAGTTGAGTCTCCAACTTCCGGCTGGCGACGCCATCCTTGGGCGTTATCGAGCGCGGCATCTTTGGTGCTTGTTGTGGGTTTATTGGTCCTTAATCGGCCGCAAATCGAAGATGTTATGGCTCCAAGTCCAATGGCGATGAGTGCTCCGGCGCCACAAGCCATGACGAGAATAGCAGATACGCAAGCGCTGCAATCCTCAAATATGCAAGTAGAAGCTGTGGCTAAGCATGAAATACAGACTCAAATGCAGCAAGCGAAGGCTGCAGCGGGTGCGCTTGAGCGACAACATGATGCAAGCAGCCCAGCTATCGCTGCAAGGTCTATGAATGCTCCGAGCAATGCTGAATCTTCAGGAATAGATAAAGTGCCACTCGCAGAGTCTTTACATCTGTTACATGCCTTCATCGAAGCGAAGGAGACTGAGCAAGCATTGATGCTTGAGCAACAACTGCTTAAGGATTATCCACAACTCGCCGTTGAGGCTGCAGATAAAGCGCTGCTAAACGAACAACAGCTCGAATTTAAAAAGTTACAACAGCAGCTACATCAGCTTGCTAAATAAGTGTGTTGTTGTGGTTTTAGTAATAAAAGCGTGATGATCAATCATAACGTGGTGAGAAAAACCGCTAAATGCCCCTGAGATTTGGATAGACGTGTTAGTGTTTGTGGTCTGTTTACTGTTTGGTATGTGATTTACTTGATCAACGTCATAAAGTGAACAGGATTTAGCCTGCTATATTGGTGTTAGTCTACGACTTGACTAGTATCAATAGTCAGATCCATATCCAGGAGGCATTATGCTTAAAAGACTCATGCATGATCATAAACATATAGCTGTATTGCTAAATGTTTTAAAAAACAAGCAGATGAAGCTGTCCGAAGGTGAGTCAATCAATTTCATCGTGGTGCGGGATATCGTTGAATATATGCAAGGATATGCTGAGCGTTGCCATCATCCGGTTGAAGACATTATTTATGCCTACTATCAAGCGCATAAAGCCAATGACAATATCGATAAGTTGAGTGCCGAACACGAGTTAGTGATCCAAGCCTCGGCGGCTTTGATGACGACGTTGAATTTGATCCTCAGTGATATTGTGGTTGCCCGTGAGAAACTGATTGTTGATTTTGCAGATTATGTCGCATTACAAGAGCGGCATATGCAAATGGAGGAGCGGGAAATATTCCCGTTATTGGCCAAAACCTTGACTGAACAAGATTGGCAACTGATTGAGTCTGAGTGTCAGAAATCCTTGATTGATGATCCTTTGTTCTTAGATCGCGAGCAGAAAGAATTTGAGGATTTGCGGGCTTATCTAACAACAGCTGACTAGCATTGATTCACTCATAGGGCCCACCTTGTGGGCTTGAACCTAGGATTCAATACTACAGAGCGATGTTTTTTTTGCGTTAGCTTCTGTTACTCGCGAATCGTTATTCCCTCTTATTTCCCACCAGATCCGATAGTACAAATAAAAAAGCGCCGAATGGCGCTTTTCTTGTTCATGTTTGAGGCTAATGGTTTAGCTCATCTCAACATGTGATTACAACTGGATGGCATCAATGTCGTAGTTAAAGTTATTATCGATTTCTTGGAGTTCTTTGATTAAACGATGCTTATCTTTCAACGCTTCGATCTCACGCCATTTACGCTTTTTATTGGAGCCTCGCGAACGATCGGGTCTTTCAACGACTTCATCTAGCGCACAACCATAATCTAAACGATCCATGGCAACCTCCTGTTGTTGTATGTTTTGTCAGCGATTAAATAACATATTTTTAAAACAGGGTGCAAGAATTATGTTTCAATTGTGTTAAGTTGAAATGAACTTTGAGTGATATGTCGTTGATCTTAAGTGTTGGGTGAGAGCGGGGAAGAGTCGAAAAGTTTAATAAAAATAAAAGGATAAAATTAAAAAGCCAGCAATTGCTGGCTTTTTGTTCGATTAGATTTTGCCTTGTCGATAAAGGTTAATCAATGCGTTACTTGAGGCATCTAAGGCATCACAATCCTGCCCAGCGCCGATGCGTGCTAACACATCGTTACCGAGATCCTTACCGAGTTCTACACCCCATTGATCGAAGGAGTTAATGTCCCAAATTGCACCTTGAACGAAGGTTCTGTGTTCATACAGGGCAATCAAAGCACCTAAGGTACTCGGCGTGAGCTTATCCATGAGTAAGGTGTTGCTCGGCTTGTTACCTGGCATCACTTTATGTTTTGCGATCAACTGCTTTTTAGCCGCAGGTAATGCGCTATTAGCGAGCTCGGCTAAGGCTTCATCAAAAGTACGACCTTGCATTAAGGCTTGAGTCTGGCCAAAGCAGTTTGACGCTAATTGGTCGTGGTGCTCACCGATAGGATTATGACTTTGCAGTGGCATAATAAAATCGGCAGGGATCAGTGCAGTACCTTGATGCAACAGCTGGTGGTAGGCATGTTGGCCATTAGTACCTTCGCCACCCCAAATCACCGGACCTGTACTGTAGTCAACATCCGTCCCGTTTAAGGTGACAGACTTACCGTTACTTTCCATATCGAGCTGCTGGAAGTAAGCGGGTAGACCACGCAGATAATGATCGTATGTCAGTACAACATGGGACTGAGCATTGAAGAAGTTACCGTACCATAGGGATAATAAGCCCATGATCACTGGCATATTTTCTGTCAGCGGCGCATTGGCGAAATGCTCATCCATTTGGTGCGCACCTGAAAGCAAGGCTCTGAAGTTATCCATGCCAATCAAGAGTGCTATCGGTAAACCAATCGCTGACCAGAGTGAGTAACGACCGCCAACCCAATCCCACATTGGGAAAATGTTGTCTGAATCAATACCAAAATCCGTCGCTTTCGCGACGTTTGACGTCACTGCGACAAAGTGTTTTGCCACATCCGACTGCAAACCGCCTTTTGCTAAGAACCATTCTCTTGCAGTGAGGGTATTGGTTAAGGTTTCCTGTGTTCCAAAAGACTTGGACGACATGATGAACAAGGTCGTTTCAGGATCCAGTAACTTCAGCTTCTCACTGATAGAAGTACCATCTACGTTTGCCACAAAGTGACATTTCAATTCTGGGTTCCAATACGGGCGCAGCGCCTGAGAGACGATCTTTGGACCAAGGAAAGAGCCACCGATACCTATACTGACGATATCGGTTATCGCTTTACCTGTGTAACCTTTCCATTGCCCCGACGTCACTGAGCTCACAAACCCTTGCATTTTATTCAGCGTTTGTTGAACTTCAGGAACGATGTCTTGACCCTCAGCAATAATCGACTGCTCCGCAGTGCTACGCAGCGCTGTGTGCAGAACGGCGCGCTTCTCTGTGGTGTTAATGATCTCACCAGCAAACATCGCTTTGATTTTTGCTTCAAGTTGACTATTGCTTGCCAACGCAAATAACAGATCAAGCGTTTCCGCCGTTGCTCTGTTTTTAGAGTAATCCAGTAATAAACCACAGGCAGATAGCGACATTTTATTGAAACGTGCCGCGTCAGTGGCAAATAATTCCCGCATATGCGGCACATTTTTACTGTGTGCTGATAAAGCTTGCCATGTTGAGCTTTGGGTCAAGAGTGTCATCTCACTGTCTCCAGAATGCTTAGTTTGCGAGCTTAGCCGTGAGCATTACTTCGAGTTTGCCTTGGTCTATGGCAAAGTTTCGAATACCTTCCGCAAGCTTATCTACAGCCATTGGATCTTGGTTAAAGTCCCAACGGAATTGCGCTTCTGTCAATGGGGCTTCGGCCGCAACAGTGCTGGTTGCCGCAACCAGTTTAGGGGTAATGTCTATTTGTGAATTAGCCAGTTCTTCTAACAGAGAAGGGCCAATTGTGAGACGATCGCAGCCTGCTAGCTCGATGATTTCACCGATATTACGGAAACTTGCACCCATAACGACAGTATTAAAACCATGCTGTTTGTAATAATTATAGATTTCGGTAACAGAAACGACACCTGGATCATTTACAGCATCGTAGTCTTTACCCGTATCTTTTTTGTACCAATCAAGAATGCGGCCAACAAAAGGCGAAATCAGATAAGCCCCCGCTTCGGCACAAGCACGTGCTTGGGCAAAGCTAAATAGCAGGGTTAAGTTACAGTTGATACCTTCTTTCTCCAACTCTTTAGCGGCACAAATGCCTTCCCAAGTTGAAGCAAGTTTGATCAGAATACGTGACTTATCAACGCCCGCTTCTTGGTAAAGGCGAACCAGCTTATGGGCTTTAGCTATTGATTGTTCTTTATCGAATGATAAACGGGCATCAACTTCAGTAGAGATACGACCAGGAACGAGTTTCAGTATTTCTACACCGATATTAACGGCGAGCTTGTCGCTGGCATCATCAAGTTGCTGCGCGAGATCGGCACTTTGTGATTTTGCCCAGTCGATAGCGTTATCTATGAGGGATTCGTATTCAGGAATTTGAGCCGCTTTCAAGATGAGCGATGGATTGGTTGTCGCATCTTCAGGTTGGTAGCGTTTAATCGCTTCGATGTCGCCAGTGTCAGCGACGATAGTGGTATATAACTTGAGTTGCTCTAATGTATTGGCCATGAAAAACATCCTTCTCAGGTAGCAGTCTTAACTCGGAATTCACTGATGACTATTAGAAGCGATTTTGCCAACTTTTCCAACCTTGAATGTAAAAAAATTACAAAAATGACAATTTTATGTCTATTTAGGTTTGGCTTGAGATACAGGCTCTCATCTTGGCTGTGGTAGAGGGCATCGCTTTTCCTAGTGTATACCTCATAAAAACAAAAAGTCGCTGCAAGCAGCGACTTTTTTACGTCAATAAGTAATATTACTTAAGAACAGGTTGTTTAGCTGTAGTTGTCACAACGGCTTCGATGCGACGGTTAGCAGCATGGGCTTCTTTCGAGTCACCAGCAACCAGTGGCTGAGTCACACCGTAACCGTTAGAAGTTACGCGGCTTTGGCTGATACCATATTTCTCAACAAGAATTTTGGCAACGGCGTCAGCACGTTTGTCAGATAGCACCATGTTGTACTCTGGTTTACCTACGTTTGAGGCATGGCCAGCTATTTCAACAGTGAACTCTGGGTTTTTGTTCAGGTAGTTAGCGAGTCTTTCAATATCTTTGTAGAAAACAGGCTTAACTACAGCTGAATCGTTAGCAAACTGGATTGAACCCACGTCTTCTTTATTTTTTACGTTTTCGTAAATGGTACAGCCAACAGAGTCAACTTTATGTGTTGCTGGTGTGGCTGGACATTGGTCTTTGTCGTCATAGACGCCATCGTTGTCTGAGTCAACAGGTGCTGCTGCGATAACCGCTGCTGCAACAGGTGCTGCAACTGCTGGAGAACCGAAGCGGTAGCTTAATTCTAAGCCCCAGTAGTTGCTATCAGCTTGAACGATGTTGTAATCGTCATCCAGGTTTTCATAACGACGATATTTAGCTTGTAACTTCAAATTATCTGTGAAGTTGTAACCCACACCAGCGCCAATATATGGAGCAAAGTCGTTTGTACTGTATTTGCTTGATTGAATGCCATTATTTTGGCTATTCTCAAGTGAATAATACATAGCACCCGCTTCAGCTGATAAGCTCCAGCGATTGGCTAGTGGCCAGATACCTACTAAGCCTAGCGTTGAACCTTTCACGCCAGCATCATTACTGGTGGCCCCATTGGTCCAATCAGCATTACCTAAATCGCGGAAACCGATTTCAGCGCCGAAGTAATCATTGAACATATAGCCTGCGAATACATCCCATGCATATGGGTCATCTTGACCATTCTGGGTCGCGATATGTTCATAGTTGTTAACGCCTAAACCTGCGCCAACATACCAAGGAGTGAGTTCTTGAGCCGCTGATACAGTGAAAGGTAATAGCGAGGCAAGCAGTACAAATTTTAATTTATGATTCATCATGTTCTCCAATTCCATTATTTATGATTCTCCACCAATATGTCTTGCTTTATGTGTGCAAAACATTGCTAGCACTTAATGTGGGGATCCTTTGGTATTGTAGCCAGCGGTTAATTATCACTTGGTTTGTTAAGTTTTACCAGTGTTAAGAGTTTCCTTTTTATGGTCACTCGTGCTGTAAGTTGTTTTTTAAACATAAAAAAGGCACTCCGAGGAATGCCTTTAAAATGAATTATTTTGTTATTTATTCGTAAACTTTAACGTGTCCATACCCAATTCTCAATTTCTACTGGGTCGACACCATTGGATTTAATATAGTTGCGGTGATCAACTAATCTTTGCAACATGTCAGTGGTGATGGAAACATGCATAGTTTCATCAATGACGCCTTGTTGGAACAGTTTGTAAGCCATATCAATCACTAGGTGATAACGTGATGTGCCGTTACGAACGCCCATATCGAATGGAGTGGTTGTTGAACCTTCTTCTTCATAGCCTTTAATTCTGAAGCGACGGCTGCCTTTGTAATCAAATATTAACTTTTTAATCGTATTTGGGTAACCATGGTAGTTGAATACCACGCCTTTATCTTGGGTAAATATTTCGTCCATTAACCAAGGTTTTTCTTTAAATTTGCGGCTTCCTAAGCCATCACTGCTTAATTCGGTGACGCTAACGAAGCGAATTTTGACTCTTGGAAGCAGTTCTCTGATCAATACTAATGAAGCCATACACTCTTGAGTGACGTAATCACCACAACCTGCAAGTACGATATCTGGATTCTCATCAGAGGCAAAATCCCACACCATCACGCCATCTTTTGCTTGTTTACGCGCTTCTTCCAAGCTCAGCCATTGTGGTAGCTCTTTCTTACCTGCAACAAGAATATTGAGTTTGTCGCGGTCAGCGTAAGCTCTTTCTGTATAAACCAAGGTGCTGTTAGCATCTGCTGGTAAATAAGCAGAGATAATTTTTGGATGCTTCTCTAGCATCGCCCCAAGGAAAGACGGGTTTTGATGCGAGTAGCCATTATGGTCTTGGCGTTCAAGCAGCGAAGATAATACGACGTTACATGCAGGCAGCGGCTTACGGAAATGCACACCTTGGCTTGCATAGACGTATTTACAGTATTGGTCGGCCATCGATGAGATCACTTGTGAGAATGACTCATAGGTTGGGAACATACCGTGGCGGCCTGTGACTGTGTAGCCGTGCAACATACCAAAGAGCAAGTTTTCAGAAAGGAGCTCAATCACTCGTCCTTCGCGGGACATGTCTTCATCCCAGCTCTCAATTGGCCATTGCCATGCACGATCGGTTTCTTCAAATACGGCTTGTAACTGATTTGAATAGGTTTCGTCAGGGCTGAAAATACGTAGATTGCGTTGATCGCGGTTTAACTTGAATGCATCACGCATCCATTCACCCATTTTCAGCATTGAATAACCACGGTGACCACGTGGTACTTCTGGGCCGTAGCTGAGTTTCTCGAGATCAGGGTTCGTTAACGCTCTAACCACTTCACCACCATAGGTGAGATGTTGACGACCACAGGCAAGTTGCTTAGGTGGAATTAATGAGCAAATGTCGGCATCAAAAATCAGCTCGCCTTTATCATTCATTTGGTAAAGTTCTTGGAAGTTGTAACTGGCAAGCCAATTGTCAAGTGCATCCAGATGACCTTTATCTGTGGCACATTTATTGACGATCACTTGGTGTGATTCGCAGTTACCTTCTAATTTCTTACCTTTATACTCACTGACACCCGTCCAACCTTTGGCGGTGCGCATTAAAATCACTGGCCATTTAGGCTTAACCACATCTTCGCCGCTACGGGCACGACGTTGGATATCATTGATCATGGCATAAGCGGTATCCATGGCATTTGTCATTTGCACATAGATATCTTCTTCTAATTCGTTATCAACGATAATAGGGAAGTAGCCAAGACCACGGAATTCAAGATCCAGTTCTTCATGGCTCATGCGTCCCATACGGGTAGGGCCTGAAATTTTATAGCCATTGATATGCACAATCGGTAATACTGCACCACTTGTCGCAGGAGAGACTAGACGGTTTGCGTACCAAGATGCGGCTAATGGCCCAGTTTCTGCTTCACCGTCACCAATTAAGACGGTGGCGATCAGATCTGGATTATCGAGAACAGCGCCCCAGCCTACTGAAAGTGAGTAGCCGAGTTCGCCACCTTCAAGAATTTGTCCTGGAGCTTCTGGGTTTGCATGTGAAGGGTAGCCGTAAGCTGCGGAAAACTTCTTACAAATATCTTCGATACCCGTTTCATTGTAGGGGATTGTTTCAGGATAGAAATGGCTTAACGAACCCTCTATGAATAAGTTAGCTTGTACTGCAGGGAAACCATGACCTGGACCAACTAAATAGATGAACGAGCGATTGTGTTTAACAATCAATCTATTAATGTTGGCGTAAACAAAGTTAATGCCGGGGCAGGTACCCCAGTGGCCAAGTAAACGTGGTTTGATATCAGTATGGGCAAGTGGACGTTTATGTAAGACGTTTTGTTTGAGATAAATCTGCGAGGTCGCAAGAAAGTTAGTCGCTCTGACATATTTTTTCAGTGCATTGATTTCATGTATTTGTGTCATATAAAG
The DNA here is from genome assembly GCF_031932065.1 of Shewanella scandinavica. Lineage (NCBI taxonomy): Bacteria > Pseudomonadati > Pseudomonadota > Gammaproteobacteria > Alteromonadales > Shewanellaceae > Shewanella > Shewanella scandinavica. The sequence continues at coordinate 48,799 of NZ_JAUOES010000022.1, read as the reverse complement.
CCTCACTAAAACAAACAAGAGATGATTGAAGTTTCTATGTGACTACTATATTTGTAATTTTATTACAAAAATGTGCCCTGCATCCAAATTTTAAAAGTTGTTTTTACTGTTAAAAATAATGTGCTAACCGTGCACTTTTGTTAATTCAGCTTTAACAGTGACTTAGCTTATGTTGTGAGGTGTGATGTTGATGGCGTTTAACTGTGCAAACGCGAGCTTGATCACATGAGCAATTTCGAATACTGTGCTATTTTGCTGCGTTGAATTCGGTAGCCGTGATGTTGTAAATTCACGGAAGGATAATTTGAAAAAATAAATCTACCGAAATTCTTACCTTTAACTTGGAAGGATTCATTCACCACAGATGTTGTACCTCTAATTGCCATTCAATTTGAGGAGCATTTGCTACGGGAAGAAGTAAAATAATATGTTAGAAACCATAGTTAATTTTTTGAATGCGCTACTTTGGGGTAAGTTGTTAGTATACGGGCTAGTAGGAGCTGGTCTTTATTTTACCATTAGACTTGCCTTTATCCAGTTAACCCACTTTAAACATTCCATCAAAGTCATGACCATGAGTCGCCAAGGTTGCGATAGCGGTCTTTCATCATTTCAAGTCTTTTGTACCAGTATGGCGGCCCGTGTCGGTGCCGGTAATATGGCCGGTGTTGCAGTCGCTATTGGTGCTGCAGGTCCTGGTGCGGTATTTTGGATGTGGCTTATCGCTATTTTAGGTATGGCTACCGCTATGGTTGAATCAACCTTAGCGCAGGTTTACAAAGTACGTGATCATAATGGTCAATTCCGCGGAGGTCCTTCTTATTATATGGAAAAAGGCTTGGGTCAGCGCTGGATGGGCATTTTATTTGCTGTCTTTCTGATCATTGCCTTTGGTCTGGTATTCAACGCGGTGCAAGCAAATACGATTACTGGAGCCATGGAGCGAGTTTTTGGGTTTAATCCAACTTATGTCGGGATTGGACTGGTGATTGCCAGTGGATTTGTGATTGTCGGTGGTCTGCGTAAAGTTGCCCGAGTCTCTGAGTTTATTGTTCCTATCATGGCATTAGCCTATATTCTCGTTGCCTTTATCATCGTTATTTTCAACCTTGATCAACTACCTGCGATTATTAGCTTAATTGTGAAAAGTGCTTTTGGTTGGCAAGAGGCTGCTGCTGGTGGTGTCGCTTATACTGTCGCGCAAGCTATGCAAGCGGGTATTGCACGCGGACTCTTTTCGAACGAAGCGGGTATGGGCAGTGCGGCGAATGTCGCGGCCAGTGCGTCGCCTAATCCGAACCATCCAGCATCCCAAGGTTTTGTACAAATGATGGGTGTGTTTGCTGACACTATTGTTATTTGTACTGCAACGGCTGCAATAATCCTACTATCAGGAGATATTGGCTCGAGTGACGATGGCATACGATTAACCATTAATGCTATGTCTACTCATGTTGGTGACTGGGGTGGGGCGTTTATTGCGGTAGCGATTTTCTTATTCTGCTTTACCTCCATCATAGCCAATTACTCTTACGCTGAAACAAACGTGATGTTTTTAATGGGTAACAGTACTAAATTACTGCCTTTGTTCCGTTTGTGTGTATTGGGCATGGTAATGTTTGGTGCCGTGGCGAAGATAAGTCTGGTGTGGAACTTAGCCGACGTTTCCATGGGATTAATGGCGACAGTGAACATTATCGCCCTCTTACTGTTATCAGGTTTGGCTATTCGCGTCATCAACGATTATCGCGAGCAGGTCAAAGCGGGTAAGTCTCCTGAGTTTGATCGCAGTAAGTTCCCTGAATTAATGGATCAACTCGATGATGATATTTGGCAAGATGCCAGCCTTACATCGGTTAAAAAGCCTTAGGTAACCCAGATAGTCGACGACAGAGATTTCTGATTGTCGCAATCGAAAAGACCACGCCGTTAAAGCGTGGTTTTTTTATGTTCGTTCAGTATCATAGGCATGTCTTTTTGTTTCTGTTGGGAGTTTTTGATGTTGATATTGGTTTCGCCGGCGAAGACCTTAGATTTTGAACAGCCGCCACTGACACAGGTGTATTCACAGCCTGATTTCTTAACTCATAGTCAGGAATTGATCCAAGTTTGTCGGCAATTGACCCCTTCAGATATTGAGACTTTAATGAAGGTGAGCGATAAAATTGCGGGTTTAAATGCGGCGCGTTTCGGAGAGTGGCAGCCAGATTTTAATTTAGATAATGCCAAACAGGCTATATTTGCCTTTAGAGGGGATGTGTACACTGGTTTTGATGCTGACACCTTATCTGAGGATGAAATCGCCCAGACTCAGTCGCAGCTGCGTATTCTATCGGGTCTTTATGGGCTACTCAGACCGCTGGATTTAATCATGCCTTACCGCTTAGAGATGGGAACGGCACTTTCGAATCCAAAAGGTAAAAATCTATATGAATTTTGGGGTGATACCCTAACGCAAGCGGTAAATGAAGCGCTTGCGGAAAGTGGTAGCGATATTATTGTCAATCTTGCTTCTAATGAGTATTTCAAAGCGATAAAGCCTAAAAAACTGCAAGGGCAATTAATTTCACCCGTGTTTAAAGATGGTAAAAATGGTCAATATAAAGTGATCAGTTTTTTTGCTAAGCGTGCAAGGGGCATGATGGCGAGATATATCATCACCAATAAAGTGAATACCCTCGCTGAGTTAAAGGCATTTAATCTCGCGGGTTATTATTATAGTGAAGAGCAAAGTTCACCGACACATCCAACATTTTTACGTGCAGAGCAATAGCGAAATATCGAGAAGATGTTAATTGATAGAGAGAACAGCTTATGTTGTTCTCTCTATTATTTTTATCAACTCTCTATTTTTCAGCCTGAGTGGCTAAAGGCGTTAATGTCGCGGTTGAATTTGCCATGATATAAGCAAATTGTGCGTAGGCGGCGACGTTTTGAGCCAATGCGGCGGGGTCAATCTTATCTAAGGTATCATTCGGTGTGTGATGGTAATCGAAGTAATCGTGACCATCTTGCCTTAATGATGCAACAGGTACGCCTAGGGCTGGCAGCATAGACACATCAGGCCCGCCAGAAGCTTGGTTGTTGCCAAGTGCAACACCATTGAATGACATAGGGCTAAGTGCATGCTGTACCTCAGTCCATGCGCTCTCATTGACCTTAGTATCGATTTGATAGATTCGGCCCGCGCCAAAATCAGACTCTGCAGCTATGTAGTGCAGTGGTAATTCCGCTTTATGCGCTTCGGCATAGGCTTTACCGCCCACGAGCCCAATTTCTTCAGCGGCATATAGCACCACTCTGACAGTGCGAGCGGGTTTTACCGGAAGATCTTGAATATGCTTAGCTGCAGCTGTCACAATCGCGACACCCGCCCCATCATCAATTGCACCCGTACCTTCATCCCAAGAATCTAAATGAGCGCCAATCAATACTATTTCATTGGGCTTGCTGCTGCCTGTCACTTCGGCAATGACATTGTAAGACGTATTAAAGCCTGCATTCTTTGGTGACATCTGCAATTCAAGTAGAGCATCAGGATTGCGTTTTAGTAATGCATCGACCAAATCTGCATCGGGGTTTGACATGGCAGCAGCGGGGATCTTTGGCACGCCATCTTGGTAGCGCATAACGCCAGTATGGGCCATGCGGTCATGATCTGTGCCAATAGAGCGGATCACGATCGCAACTGCGCCTTTTTGCGCTGCTGCGACGGCACCTTTTGAGCGGCCGCCAACGCTTTTGCCATAACCTTCACCAGTAATGTGGCGTTCAGTTTTTTGGTCAATAAACGCAATCTTACCTTGCACGTCTTCAGGCTTGGCTTGTTGTAGTGCCTCTAGGCTATCAAAACGTGCGATTTTAGCCTGTAAACCACCTGCTGGTGTCGCAACGCTGCCGCCAAGCGCAGTAATGACCAGCGGCTGCTCGACTGGGAAGGTTATTTTGGCTTTGGCTTCACCGCGCTCCCAAATGGGCACTTGTACTGGTTCTTTATAAACGCGGTCAAATCCAAGGCTTGTCAGTTTCTCCATCGCCCAGTTAACGGCGATGATATCTTTTGGGCTACCAGCAAGTCTTGGGCCCACTTCAACCGTGAGCGATTCGACTATGTCATAGCCTAATTGTGAAGCTAATGCCGTCTGTTGTAATTTTATGGCTTCACTTGTCGTGGCGGTTTCTACTTGAGTTTGGCACGCACTTAAACTCCCAATTAAAAGACTAGAGAGAAGTGCAGTTTGATAGGGCTTCATTAGATTTCCTTTATTTTTATTAAGCATGTCCCATTTTTAAAAACAATCTAGCAAAAAGTGTGCTTTATGTCCCGACTATATCCGTAAGGCAACGCTATATTAGCGCAGGGGTTAGTTTTAGGAGAGAAAGTGCGTAATGAATATTGAATTAATGCAGGAGCGAGCCGATCATGCCGTAGTGCTATTAAAGGCACTCGCGAACGAACGCCGTTTATTTATTCTTTGTTATTTATTGAATGAAGGAGAAATGTGCGTTGGAGAAATGAATAAAAAATTAGGCTTAAGTCAATCGGCACTATCACAACACCTTGCTTGGTTACGCAAAGATAATTTAGTAACCACACGCAAAGAAGCGCAAACGGTATTTTATTCGCTCAAGAGTGATGAAGTACGGGAGATGATCCACTTATTGAATAACATTTATTGTCATTAATAGTGTTTTTCAGATATAAAAAAACCGGCAATTGCCGGTTTTTTTCATTTGCTATTTTATAGATTAAGCAGCGATTGCTTTGATCTTAGCGTTCAAACGTGCCTTTTGACGAGCGGCTTTATTCTTATGAATAAGACCTTTAGTCGCCATACGGTCAACGATTGGTTGAGCAACAGCAAAAGCTTCTGATGCTGTTTTGTGATCGCCTGCTTTAATTGCAGCGATTACTTTTTTAACGTATGTACGTAACATTGAGCGACGGCTGGCGTTATGCTGACGACGCTTTTCAGATTGAAGCGCGCGCTTCTTTGCAGACTTGCTATTAGCCAAGGTGCAACTCCTAAAAACTGGATTTGATACTTTTAAAGGCCGAGGAATATGCCTGCATTTAGTCACTTTGTCAATGACTATGATTGAATATTCATCATAAAGATAAATTAATCCAACCTGCCTTGGCTATCTTCGACCCAACTCGTGTAATATGTGGCGCAATTCTAGCAGCTATTACCGCAGTGTGACAGAGCCTGAATCGATTTTTTGAGATGTATCACCTAATCAATTCGATATGGGTCTGGGGGACGTTTGAGTAGAAAATTATTAAAATCTGGTCTGATTGTTAGTGCTATGACATTGATATCCCGTGTGTTAGGCCTTGTCCGGGACGTCGTTGTTGCTAACTTGATGGGGGCTGGGACAAGTGCCGATGTGTTTTTCTTCGCCAATAAAATTCCTAACTTTTTACGTCGTTTGTTTGCTGAAGGGGCTTTTGCACAAGCCTTTGTGCCTGTTTTAACTGAGTACCAAGAGAAACATACCGCGGAAGAAACCCGTGACTTGCTGAGTAAAGTCGCTGGCACATTAGGTTTGCTGGTGACGATTGTGACGCTTGTGGGCGTGGTGGCTTCGCCTGTGTTATCAGCCTTATTCGGCGGTGGTTGGTTTATCGCTTGGCTTAACAATGAGCCCGACGGCGCTAAATTTGAACTCGCCACCGTAGTGCTTAAAATTACTTTCCCTTACCTGTGGTTTATTACCTTTACCGCATTGGCTGGATCGATTTTAAACACCCGAGGCCGATTTGCCGTCTCGGCGTTTACCCCAGTATTCCTTAATGTGGCGATTATTTCCGCGGCCATATTTTTTGCGCCAACATCGACTCAACCCGAAATAACCCTTGCTTGGGGCGTTTTTTGTGGTGGATTAATCCAGTTTTTATTTCAAATCCCTTTTTTGCTGCGTGAAAAAGCACTCGTTAAACCTTCTTGGGGCTGGCACCACCCAGGCGTGGTGAAAATCAGAACATTGATGATCCCGGCGCTATTTGGCGTGTCGGTTTCGCAGATTAACCTGTTATTTGATACCTTTATCGCCAGTTTTTTGATGACGGGCTCGATAAGTTGGCTCTACTATGCCGACCGTTTATTGGAGTTTCCCCTAGGATTGTTTGGGATCGCGATTGGTACTGTTATTTTGCCTGCGCTGTCACGAAACCATGTGAATGCTGAAGGTGCGGGCTTTGGCTTGACGATGGATTGGGGAGTTAAAGCGATTTTACTGCTAGGTCTACCAGCCATGATGGGGTTGATCGTGCTCGCCAAGCCTATGCTGATGGTGTTATTTATGCGCGGCGCTTTTTCGATGCATGATGTTGAAATGGCTTCTTATAGTTTGATGGCTTACGGTAGCGGTTTACTCAGTTTTATGTTGATTAAAGTTCTCGCACCAGGTTATTACTCCCGCCAAGATACCAAAACACCGGTGCGTTATGGCATTATCGCGATGATCACCAATATGGGATTTAACTTATTGTTTGCCATTCCTTTTGGATATGTTGGTCTAGCAATTGCGACTTCAATGTCAGCATTGCTCAACGCCACTTTGCTTTATCGAGGATTACATATCGCTGGTGTTTATCGTGTGTCTAAGCCGACTATGGTGTTTTTTGCTAAAGCCGTGGTCTCTACCGCCTTGATGGTGGTAGTCTTGTATTACTTTTTACCTTCGCAACAAATTTGGTTAGATTGGCATTTGTTCGAGCGTGCAAAAGCCTTGATAGGCTTGATTTTAGCGGGGGCAGTCAGTTACTTGTTGGGACTGCTTTTGCTCGGAATTCGTCCTTGGTCAATTAAACGGGGAGTTTGATTGCTGATTCTCATCGCTAGCTGTTATATAATCAGCCGATTTGCGCTTGGCAGTTGTCTAAAGTTATGGAATTAATCCGCGGTATACATAACATTTTGTCATCCCACCACGGGTGCGTATTGACTATAGGTAATTTTGACGGCGTCCATCGTGGTCATGCACAAGTGATTGCGAACTTAGTGCAGAAGGCAAAGCAGTTATCGCTGCCATCTACGTTGATGACGTTTGAACCTCAGCCGCAGGAATTATTTAGCGGCGACAATGCGCCAGCTCGTTTAAGTTTATTACGTGATAAAGTCATGTTGCTCGATGAACTAGGGGTCGAACGGTTAGTGTGTGTTAACTTTAATCGCACTTTTGCCAATCAACCTGCTGAGCATTTTATTGAAGAATTGTTGGTCCGTAAACTCGGTGTTAAGTACCTAGTGGTCGGCGATGATTTTTGTTTTGGTCAGGGCCGTAAAGGCAATTTTGAGATGCTAGTGCAGGCGGGTATCCAATATGGCTTTACAGTGGTCAGCACCCAAAGTTTTATGCTGGGCTCGCAAAGAGTGAGCTCAACTGCCGTGCGTGAACAATTGGCTAAGGGGAATCTTGAGCAAGCAAGACGCTTGCTCGGTCATCCTTTTACCTTGAGTGGTCGTGTCGCACATGGGCAAAAAATTGGCCGCACCATTGGTTTCCCTACAGCCAATATCGCCTTAAAGCGCAATGTTGTGCCGGTACGCGGTGTGTTTGCGGTCAAGTGTTATTGGGATAACAGCGATATTTATGAGGGCGTAGCCAATATTGGGTTCCGTCCGACAGTGAACGGTCAAGTGTGTCAGCTTGAGGTGCATCTTTTTGATTTTGAAGGTGACATTTACGGCAAACATGTTGAGGTCGAGTTGGTGGCTAAACTCCGTGATGAGCAACCTTTTGACTCATTGGATGCGCTTAAGCAACAGATTTTAAATGATGCAAATGAAGCCAGAGCTTTATTTGGTAATGATGCAGGCTGAAATTTATCAGTTTAATTAACGGTATAGGATCAATGAGCGACTATAAATTTACTTTGAATTTGCCGGAAACAGAGTTTCCGATGCGTGGTAATTTGGCAAATCGCGAGCCAGAGATGTTAGAGCGCTGGACAAAAGACGGTTTGTATCAGCATATCCGTGATAGCCGAATTGGCCGTACTCCCTTCATTTTGCATGACGGCCCACCGTATGCAAATGGCAGTATTCATATTGGTCACTCAGTTAATAAAATCCTCAAGGACATTATTATTAAGTCAAAAACCATGTCTGGTTTTGACGCACCGTATGTGCCAGGTTGGGATTGCCACGGATTACCTATCGAGCTGAAAGTTGAGCAAAAAGTGGGTAAGCCTGGTCAAAAAATCTCTGCAGCAGAATTCCGCGAAGAATGCCGTAAATACGCAGCTGAGCAAGTTAACGGTCAACGTGAAGACTTTATCCGTTTAGGTGTATTGGGCGACTGGCAAAATCCGTACCTGACGATGGATTTTTCAACCGAAGCTAATATCGTGCGTTCTTTATCGAAAGTGATTGAGAGCGGCCATTTGCATAAAGGCGTTAAGCCAGTGCATTGGTGTACCGACTGTGGTTCTGCCTTAGCTGAAGCTGAAGTGGAATACGAAGACAAAACATCACCCGCTATCGATGTAGCGTTTGTTGCTGCTGACAGCAAAGCCGTTGCGGCTAAGTTTGGGGTAAGCGATTACTCACATCCTGTTTCTATGGTGATTTGGACTACCACACCATGGACGCTACCAGCGAACCGCGCCTTGTCATTAAGCCCTGAGCTGGATTACAGCTTAGTTGAATTCGAAAAAGACGGTGTGACGCAAGCGCTTATTTTAGCTGAAGTATTAGTTGAATCTTGCCTGACTCGCTATAACGTAGAAAGTCATACTGTGCTTGGTTCTACTAAAGGCGCAGCGCTTGAGCTTGTCCGCTTTAATCACCCGTTTTTAGATTTTGATGTTCCGGCAATTTTAGGCGATCACGTCACGACTGATGCGGGTACTGGTATCGTTCATACTGCCCCAGGTCACGGTCAAGACGACTTTGTGGTTGGTCAAAAATACGGTTTAGAAGTGGCAAATCCTGTTGGCGACAACGGTGTGTACAAGCCTGATACTGAGTATTTTGCTGGCCAACATGTCTTTAAAGCCAACGATAACGTTGTTGCTTTACTGAGAGAAAAGAGCGCCTTGCTGAATCACGTGGCTTACCGCCATAGCTACCCACATTGCTGGCGTCACAAAACACCGATCATCTTCCGTGCAACGCCGCAGTGGTTTATCTCTATGGATAACTATGGTCTGCGTACGCAAGCATTGAAAGAAATCGAACAGACTCAATGGATCCCTGATTGGGGTCAAAGTCGTATCGAAAAAATGGTTGAAAACCGCCCTGACTGGTGCATTTCACGCCAACGTACTTGGGGTGTGCCTATCACGTTGTTTGTGAATCGTGAAACCGAAGAGTTGCACCCAGATAGCGTGTCGCTAATGGAACGCGTGGCTAATCGTATCGAACAGCAAGGTATTCAAGCTTGGTGGGATCTCGATGCCGCCGAATTGTTGGGTGATGAAGCTGAGCAATATCGTAAAGTCACTGATACTCTGGACGTTTGGTATGACTCAGGTTCAACCTTCTCGTCAGTGGTTGCGGCTCGTCCTGAATTCCACGGACACGGCGTTGACTTGTATCTTGAAGGTAGCGACCAACATCGCGGCTGGTTTATGTCATCTTTGATGATTTCAACCGCTATGAATGGCAAAGCACCTTATAAGCAAGTACTGACTCACGGTTTTACCGTCGATGGTAAAGGCCGCAAGATGTCAAAATCTATCGGTAACGTGATTGCGCCGCAAACGGTAACCAACAAATTAGGCGCCGATATTCTGCGTTTATGGGTTGCGGCAACAGATTACAGCGGTGAGATGACGGTTTCTGACGAAATCTTAAATCGTAGCGCCGATGCCTATCGTCGTATTCGTAACACTGCCCGCTTCCTATTAGCCAACTTGAACGGTTTCGATCCTGCTAAGGATTTAGTTGCTGTTGAAGATATGGTGGCGTTAGACCGTTGGGTTGTGCGCCGCGCTGCTGCGCTGCAACAGGAAATTATTGAAGCCTATGAACAATATAACTTCCATATTGTGACTCAAAAACTGATGCAGTTCTGCTCGGTTGAGTTAGGCAGTTTCTATTTGGACATCATTAAAGATCGCCAATACACGGCTAAGCAAGAAGGTCATGCGCGTCGCAGCTGTCAATCGGCTCTGTATTTGATCTCTGAGGCCATGGTGCGTTGGATTGCACCAATTCTAAGCTTCACTGCTGACGAAGTATGGCAATTATTGCCTGGCGAGCGTGATGCTTATGTCTTTACCCAAGAATGGTATCAAGGCCTGAAATCAGTCACCTTAGCGACGGATTTGAGCGACGATTATTGGCAGCAACTGCTGACCGTGCGTAACGAAGTCAATAAAGTGATTGAACAAGCGCGTCGTGATAAACGTATTGGTGGTTCATTAGAAGCGGAAGTGACCTTGTTTGCCGATGCAGCTTTGACTGAACAATTAACCCATATCGGTGATGAGCTCCGATTTGTGTTATTGACCTCTGAAGCCAAAGTCTTGCCTTTAGCGGATGCGACATCGGAAGCGGTTGAAACTGAGCTTGAATCACTGAAACTAGTCGTTGCATCAAGTACTGCACAGAAGTGTGAGCGTTGTTGGCACCACAGAGAAGAGGTTGGCACCATTGAGGCCCACCCAACACTCTGTACTCGCTGCGTAACAAACATTGAAGGCGACGGCGAAGTTCGTCTGTTTGCGTAAAGGATCTGTATGCCATTAACTTGGAAAGACAGTGGCTTACGTTGGTATTGGGTAGCTGTATTGGTGTTTTTCGCCGATCAGCTATCTAAACAATGGGTCTTAGCCAATTTTGATTTGTATGAATCAGTGAATTTATTGCCTTCCTTTAATTTCACTTATGTACGTAACTACGGGGCGGCCTTTAGTTTTTTGAGTGACGCCGGTGGTTGGCAGCGTTGGTTATTTACGATTGTAGCGGTTGGATTCAGTACTTTATTAACAGTGTGGTTGCGTAAGCAATCTGCTTCTTTGTTGAAACTGAATCTGGCTTACACCTTAGTGATTGGTGGTGCTCTCGGTAATTTAGTCGACAGATTAATGCACGGTTTTGTGGTTGATTTTATCGACTTTTTTTGGGGTAAAAGCCACTACCCAGCTTTCAATATCGCTGATTCGGCGATTTGTATTGGTGCTGCGTTGATCATTTGGGATGCATTTTTAAGCGGTAAATCTGAAACAGATAGCGCCGAAGGGGTTAAGAAGTGACTGTGACGCGATCTTTACTATGCCATATGAACATTGTGCTTTCTGATGGTTCAACCGCAGACAGCACTAAAGCTTCGGGTAAACCAGCTCGATTAAATGTGGGCGACAGTACGTTAAGTCCTGCATTTGAGGCACAATTGGCAACACTTGCTGAAGGCGATAAACACAGTTTTACCCTTGAAGCGATTGATGCCTTTGGTGAATCAAATCCTGATGCTATTCACTATCTAGACAGAAGCCGTTTTCCGGCAGACATGAGTTTAGAAGCTGGCGTGATTGTCAGTTTTGCAGGCCCTGGTGGCAGTGAAATCCCGGGGATTGTCCGTGATGTCGCGGGTGATTCCATCACAGTCGATCTGAATCATCCTCTGGCAGGGCACAAGATCACTTTTGAACTGGACGTAGTAAAGGTACTTTAAGATGAAACTCGATCCTACCAGCCCAAGTTTGAATATTATGCTCGCAAACCCACGCGGTTTTTGTGCGGGTGTTGATCGTGCTATCAGTATTGTCGAACGGGCGTTGGAATTGTTTTCACCGCCTATCTATGTTCGCCATGAAGTCGTACATAATCGCTATGTCGTGCAGAATCTGAAGGATCGCGGTGCGGTTTTTGTCGAAGAGTTAGATCAAGTGCCGGATAACAACATTGTTATCTTCAGTGCTCATGGTGTATCCCAAGCTGTGAGACAAGAAGCAAAGGCGAGAGGGTTGAGAGTTTTTGATGCGACTTGTCCCTTAGTCACCAAAGTACATCTTCAAGTGACGCGAGCAAGCCGTAAAGGTATTGAGTGCATTCTGATTGGACATGAAGGCCACCCTGAGGTAGAGGGGACTATGGGTCAATACGATAATCCTAACGGCGGCGTTTATTTAATTGAATCGCCTGCCGATGTGGATGCGCTAGAAGTGCGCGACCCTAATAATCTCTGCTTTGTGACCCAAACAACCTTATCAGTCGATGATACGTTAGACATTATTGCCGCGTTGCAAAAAAGGTTTCCTTCAATTGAAGGACCTCGCAAGGACGATATTTGTTATGCGACTCAAAATCGTCAAGATGCAGTACGTAATCTGTCTGCAGATGTGGATTTGTTGATTGTTGTCGGATCAAAAAACAGCTCTAACTCTAATCGGTTACGCGAGCTCGCATTGAAGACGGGAACCCAGTCTTACCTGGTAGATACTGCTGACGATGTTGAATCTAGCTGGTTCGATAATGTTTCGCGTGTTGCTGTTACCGCAGGTGCTTCTGCACCTGAGGTCCTAGTTCAACAAGTTGTCCAAGCAATTGCGAAACTTGCGCCTAGTGTGGTAACTGAGGTCGAAGGCCGTAAGGAAGACACTGTCTTTGCGGTGCCTGCTGAACTACGCTAAATCTATGTGCTGTTAAGTTATTAATAAAAAAGAGGCGCTAAGCCTCTTTTTTATTGCCTCAAATTCATTCAAGGCATAATGATATCAATGCTTATATGCTATTGTTACTGGCTACTTACATTTTACTCATCTATTATTAACTGTTGGTGTTTTTTGTCGTAAGACTAAGATTTTAAAAGGGTAAATGGCTGAAAAGCTTGTCAAAAATATGGCTAAATTCGAACGATTGACACAAAAGGAATTTAAACGAGGCTTCTCATTAATTGAGGTGCTTGTTGCATTAGTGATTTTAGTAATTGGCTTAATCGGTATTTTTAATTTACACATTGTGGCTAAACGCGGCAGCTTTGAATCTTTTCAGCAGACGCAGGCCTCATATTATGCCAACGATGTAATAAATAGAATGAAGTTGAATGCCACTCAATTGGGCACTTATGCAGGTACTTATACCGGAACATTAGCTGCGCCTTCGTTAAGTTGTATAGGGGGTAATTTATGTTCACCTGCTCAAACAGCGTTATGGGATAAATATGAATGGGAACAAGCTTTATTTGGAGCGTTTGAGATTGTTGGGAGTCAGAAGGTAGGAGGGCTAGAGAGCCCAGTAGGTTGCATTAACATAAATTCTAATACTGTAACTGTGATTATTACTTGGAGAGGAATTAGGGAAACTTCAGACGGCATTGGCGCATTAAGCTGTGGCTCGACCACTCCAGACAAAAAACGCCGTGTCTTCTCTGTTAAAACGGTGATTATTTAAATGTTTCATTTGAATCAAGTTTATGGGTATCAAAAGGGAATGTCACTCGTTGAGATCATGGTCGCGATGGTCATAGGACTTTTTTTGACTCTGGGTGTATTCACTATGTTCAATATGTCATCTTCAAATGTAACAACTACTAGTCAATATAATCAGTTACAAGAAAATGGCAGGATAGCTTTGGTTATTTTAGAACGAGATCTTAGCCAGTTGGGTTTTATGGGAGATATAACTGGCACAGACTTTGTCCTTGGTTCAAATGCGACTATTTCCATAGGGACTGCTGTAGTGAATGACTGTGTAGGTGACGGCGTCAATAACGCTAGTTTACCAAACAATCAACCTGCACATTTTCGACGTCTATGGGGTTATGAGAATGGCGTTAGCAGCCAATCATTTGCATGTTTGTCAGATGTTAAGGCCAAAACAGATGTGTTGCAGATTAAGAGGTTGATTGGGCCCCCTGTTGAAGCGGCAGATGTAGAATTAACCCGTTTTTACGTATCGGCTACGTCTAGTGAAGCCGTATTCTTTAGTGGCGCAGGAGGCGTACCGGCATTACCTAATGCGCGGATCTGGGAATATCAGCATCATATTTATTACATAAAGAATGATGCCGATGGAATTCCTGTACTGAGACGAAGAACTCTTTCTACTGGAAACGGTATGTCGAATGAAGAGCAGCTCGTTGAAGGCATTGAAAATATGCGTATTTTATATGGGTTTGATAATGATGGTGATGACACTCCCGATGCATTTATGTCTGCAGCGGAAGTGACATCTCTTATGTGGGACAATCAAGAGTTTCAACGTCTCGTCGCCTTAAAAGTTTATATTTTAGTGCGATCAATACAAGAAGATCGTAGTTATACAAACGTCACAAAATACCGATTAGGTGATAAAGATACTAATACTAAAATTCCAGTGACGGAAGATCACTTTAGACGGAAAGTACTTTCTACCACTGTGGTTTTAGAGAACCCAGTATTGATGCGAAATTGAGTTATGAAGCGGACTTTGAGGCTATTTATGAAAAAACAAGAAGGTATTGTGCTGTTTTTCGCTTTGATAGTGCTCATTATTATGACAGTCATAGGTGTTGCTCTTGCTGTCAATTCGACAACATCTCTACGAATGGCTGGGGCGGGTTCAGAAAGAATAGAAGCACAAAGTATCGCCGGCGGTGGGCTTGATGAGGCTATTGAAAACTCGAAAGGCTCTACATTGGCGAATATGGCTGTAGAAACGACACTAACAAGTACGCTCGGAAGCAAACAATTATTAACGCCTATGCCTAAAGATGGCACAGTTCAGGATGTTAGTTGTCAACGTAATACTAAAGCAAGTGGTGCAAATTTGGTTAGTTGCCGTCGTATTGAGATTAGCAGCAGTGCATCATTTGGTCGGGATAATCTGGGCCAGTTGACGGTTGTTGCTGGTATTGAGCAAGAAGTGCTTACGGGGAGTTGATCATGTGGAAAATAGTAACCTTCACTTGTTTGTTTTTCTTGATAGGTCTATCAAGTCAAACTCACGGAGATGATACAGAACTTTATGTCTTTGAAACGGCAACAGATGCTGGAGCACGTCCAAAAGTTCTTATTATTTTTGATAACTCTGGCAGTATGGATACATGGGAGAATGTCCCTGATCCTGATTATGTTCCTCCAGCCGATTACAATTCTGACTATAATCCTTCGACCGATTACTCCGGCTCTGGTATTAAAGATATTATCTATTTTTCAACAAGCTCTAGTACTGATCTTGAGTCATTGTTGGATTCCAATAAGCGTTTTTATACCAAATACAATGGATGCCATCAAAGTTGGGCCCCATTGGCTGAGTATGGTTTTTTTAAAGGTCATGTAAGTGAGTATTATTCTAGAAACTGGGATGATCTTAGAACCAATCAAGATCTGAGTAAAACAAGATATGTTGATTGCAGGGAGGATATTACAACAGCAGATCCTATTAATTCCAGTGATTATGGTCACTCTGGATTTCCAAAGGATGGTTCAAAGAGTACACCTTATACTCATGTCTCAAGTCCATCAGATAATAACTGGAATTCAGCTATATCTACAGCGAAGGAAACGGATATAGGTAAAGGCGGTTCGGTAACGCTTTACACTGAAAACTATCTTTTATGGTATAAGCTTATTAAGAATGGCAACATTCCTATAGTGTCAAAGAAGCGTATTGATATTGCAAAAAAAGCGATTACAGATGTAATTAATACGACTCCTTCAGTTGACTTTGGATTGGCAGTATTTAATGCTAATTCTAATGGGAAGGATGGAGGCAGAATTGTTTCTGGCATTCGGGATATGAGTCCAGGAACAACTCCCGGTATTGTTGCTAGAAGTAGTATAGTATCTACAATTATGAAATTGAATGCAGAAACCAATACTCCATTATGTGAAACTTTAGTTGAGGCGTATCAATACTTTTCAGGAGGATTAGTTAAGTTTGGTCATAAAGATAGTAGCAGTCCCAGTTATGATACAAGTATTGAGTCTGGTTCAAATTATATGACACCCCTTAAAATCTGCAATGACATGGCATATGTAATTTATGTAACGGATGGGGCGCCATATTATGATTCTGATGCTAATACCTATGTGAAAAATTTGACTGATGGTGGCAATAAATTGGGAAATTATGCGCCTATGTATGCAAGAACATATAATGGTTGGGCTGATAGCTATCTTCCCGCGTTGGCGAGTTATATGTACCACAATGATTTAGTCAATAAAAATGATGCTAATGGTGATAACCCACTTCAAAATGTTCGAACTTTTACTATTGGATTTAGCTCCGGTGCTGATGATGCCGCCCCTCTTTTGATTGAAACAGCAAAACGAGGCGGTGGCAAATATTTTGCAGCTCAAGACAGTTTACAATTAACGAATGCATTATCCGATGCATTGAGTTCTATTCTCGAGATAGATTCAAGTTTTACCTCACCAAGCATTGCCAGTAATAATTTTGACCGTACTCAGACTTTCGATTCCGCATATTATGCTATGTTTTTGCCAGGAAAAGGTCCTAGATGGGTTGGTAATCTCAAAAAATTAAAGGTGACTTCGAGTGGTATATTGGTGGACACCGAAGGAAATGTTGCCATTGGTGATAATGGCAACATTAAAAAAACAGTTTGTACATATTGGACTGACTGTAGTAATGGTTCCGATGGCAATCAAGTGGAAGTAGGTGGTGTCTCACAAATGCTAGAAGGGTTAAATAGTAGAAAAATATATAGCAATACTGCAAGTAGTAACGGGCTTGAGCTCCTTACTGTAATCAATGCATCAAATGGAAGTACTGCTAATTTAGCTACTTATATGAGTATTGATGAAGCTGAGCTAGATTCTACGTTCAAATGGATCCATGGAGTAGATGTGGATGATGAAGATGGCGATGGCAGTACTACAGACAAACGCACCGATATTATGGGGGATCCACTTCATTCCAAGCCATTAGCAATAAATTTCGGTACCAATGCGGCACCGGATGTGCGAATTATTTTAGGTACTAACCATGGTTTATTACATATGTTTAAAGATGCTGGAACAAGTGTCGATGAATCATGGGCATTTATGCCGTATGAGTTGTTACCAAATGTTCCTAAATTACGAGAAAATCTGTCCAGTGGACACTATGTTTACGGCATGGATGCTTCACCTGTCGCTTATGTGAAAAGTGGTACGAGTGGTGGAAAACCAACTGCTGCTTGGGTTTTCTCAGGTATGAGGAGAGGTGGTTCATCTTATTATGCATTAAATGTAACATCGCCCGATACACCTAGCTTAATGTGGGTTATTAATCCAGATACGGCGGGATTTTCTGAACTAGGACAAACTTGGGCTGAGCCAGTAATAACATTAATTCCAGGACATGATAAACCCGTGCTCATTTTGGGTGGCGGATATGATGTTAGCTATGATGGAACACCGTCCACTTCACCGCTGGGGAGGAATGTTTATATTGTTGATGCGGAATCCGGTGCTCTAATACACACATTTGGTTCATCTGCAGGATCTGGAGTTACTGCATTACCTGGAATTAGCGATAGTATTCCCAATTCAGTTGCGGTTTTGGATAGTAATAACGATGGTGTTTCAGATCGTATTTATGCCACGGATACTGGAGGAAATGTTTGGCGTATGGATTTACCTAGTGTGAATACCTCTACATGGACAGCATATAAGTTTGCATCTTTAGGGGGGGATTTAGCGGCTGATCGTCGTTTCTTTGCTGAACCAGTTGTTGCTCAAACTTTATTTAGTAATATTTCTGAAGTGTCTGTTGTTAATTCTAATGGTTCGACTACGACTACTAAAAATTATCAGAATGTACCATATGATGCCATTGCAATCGGCAGTGGTAATCGTCCAACTCCATTGTCCAAATCGACCGAGGATATGTATTTTATTCTTCAGGATCGTAATGTTATAACTAAAAGTTATGGTGGTAGTGGTCATCCTGCTGCTCCAGCAGCGATTACGTTAAGTGATTTATACAATGTGACTTCAGCGGCACCATCAACTGAAAATGAAAATATACAATTTGGTAAAAAACTGGGGTGGTATTATGATTTTCAGACAACAGGAGAAAAGAGTTTAACTGCCAGTTTAATTGTTGATGGGAAAGTGTATTTCACCTCATTTATTCCACCTTCTCAGTCAGTTTCTGACACTGTATGTACTGTTTCTGGTATCGGTAGACTTTATGTATTTGATTTGCATAAAGGTATTCGTACTCTGGCTAATGTATATTATGAGTTAGGAGAGCGGGTCCCTGATACCCCTCAGATTGTCATTCCAGCGCCAGAAACAGGTAAAGAACCATATATTTACATTATTGGGGTAGGGAAAGGGGAAAAACGTGATGATGGTGAATATACTGGAACAATTAACGTAGGCTCAGGTTTGGACGTTAATAAAATTTATTACCACATAGATGATAATTAATATAGATGACAAAGATGAAATTAAACAAAGGTTTTACGTTAATAGAGGTGATGATTGCTGTGGTTATCATTGGGATTCTTGCCTCTATTGCCTACCCTTCCTATGTGCAATATGTCGCTAAAAGTGCACGTTCTGAAGGTCTAGCGGCGGTAATGAGGATTGCTAATCTGCAAGAGCAGTACTATTTAGATAACCGTGCTTATACGACAGATATGACTAAACTAGGATTGTCTGCGAGTCCATTTATTACTGAACATGGACACTATAGTGTCACGTCTTCTGGTACTGGTACTCTAACAGTGACAGCGACAGCAAAAGGTATTCAGGCATCACGGGACACAGCCTGTGCAACTATTACGTTGACAAGTGCGGGGGTAAAAGGACCGTCAGAGGAGTGTTGGAAATGAGTAAATTAATATATGCCCTCTTTTTTTTAGCGTTAGCTGGTTTTGAAGGCGAAGTTTTGGCTGAAGAATTTCAAGACTATAAGTGTTATGTTGAATCATCGTATGGGGATGAATATTTAGTATTTTTTAAGTGGAATAAAAAGGATGTAAGTCGTCAAATGATGGCTCTACCAGCGAAACAATTAACTGATAAAATGGGGAAAAAATATTTTGTCAAATCGATTGATGAGTGTGTTCCTGTTGATAAGGATTTTATTTCAACTAAAGCAAAGAAATTAGATATTCAGACCTCGAAATAGTATGTAGTGAGGGAGAGATAAAAATCTGTGTAGATAGCATTCTATCTATATGTTTGCAAGGAAGACTGTAAATGTCCGAAGACGTACTGGAGGCTGCTTACAATTTTGTGGCAGGTTAATATTCTCATAAAATAATATGGTGACATGCTATAAAATCTAAGGAAAAAGGACTGTCAAATCTCCTTGTCGTGAAGAGGTGATCTTATGGCGAGCACAGGTTCCTTATGCGCTTACAGTCGATGGCCGAATTCTGATCTTGGACGCGTTCACTGATGATTAACAGCTGCTACCATTGACGCCGTATGAAATGATGCCGCCAACATTGACGATAACGCCTTTTGATCCTTCACTTTTTCCTCCGGGGCAATAAATTAATGTTCCCGCTGATGAAAGTCCATCAGATGTGAATGTGAGAGAATCAACAGAACCTGTAATTTTGTCACTCGAATGGAAACCGTCGATTGCACGTAATTCTTTATCGGTCCCAATATATACACGAATTCCTTTGCTCCAGTCTGTTGATGTCCCGCAGGAAGTGGCGCTAGCATATGGGCATACGTTCACGGTCGCTCCATAGCTGATGGCTTGATTGCGAGCAAAGACCATAATGTCATGGATTTTTGTAATATTATTATTTACCCGCATACCTTCGTAGAGAGAGACCAGTGACGGTATTCCAATGGTCAATAAAATTGCTGCGACAGTAATTGTGACCATTAATTCAATTAAGGTAAAACCTGACATTTTTTTTTGCATGCGGACTATCCTCACTTATCTTCCATAGAGTATAAGCGAGAATGGGGCTGATAACAGCATTTGAGTCATGCCTTTTTAATCTTATGTTTTAATGTGATATAGCTTCCTTGTTGTGATGCTCAGCACGGTTTTGTTTTCAAAAAATAAATTTATTATTCATTATTTTGGCGTTGTTAGGCTAAGTACAACTTATATTTTCATCGGTTGAAAAACGAACTCTACCAGCTTGATTAACAATAACAGCTCTAGAATAAGGGCTTGTGGCTGATGAGGGACAATATTTGAGTGTTCCATTTGTACCAGATGCCAGCCCGTCAGGCTGAAACCGGATTGCTGTACGATTGTATTTAACTATGTCTTTCGAATCAAATGCATTTGTCATATTGAGTATTTTATCGCTGTCATCGAGTTGGCTATTCTTGTTAGTGTCAATGAATACTGTTAGTCCAACTTGCCAATTTTGTACGCATTTTTCATCGATAACAGCACATGCTGTCACTGTTCTGTTAAGGGTAATTGCTTGGTTACGTGCAAACTGTAGCGTTTGTTGGATGATGCGTATGCTGCTATCAGCTCTATATTGGGTATAAACATCAGTTAAGGATGGTATTCCGCCTGTAAGTAAGATCGTTAAGATGGAAAGTGAAGTCATAAGTTCTATCAGGCTAAAGCCTTTTTGATGAGTTTTCATAACAAATCCTTGTTATTTTGCGCTTGCATCCCGCGAGCGAGTGTTTGTTTTGGCTAGAATGTAATTATAAAATCTTACGTAACTGTTGTAGTGCTTTTTTTAGACTATTACGTGCTAAAAGCGATTTTGTAGAAACTGTGTTTTATGAGTAAAGCACTACATTCACTTCAATATTGACCTAACCCCGTGTAAGCTAGTGTTATTCTGTTTGTTTATGTTATTGCAAGGGATGAGGAATTTTTAATGAAAAAAGTTGAAGCCATTATTAAGCCATTTAAATTAGACGACGTAAGAGAATCCCTTGCTGAGATTGGCATTACAGGTATGACGGTTTCTGAGGTCAAGGGTTTTGGTCGTCAGAAAGGGCATACAGAGCTCTATCGTGGTGCTGAATACATGGTGGACTTTCTGCCAAAAGTGAAAATAGAGTTAGTTATCCAGGACGATCTGCTCGATCAAGCAATTGATGTGATCGTTGAAACTGCCCGCACCGGCAAAATTGGTGATGGCAAAATTTTTGTCACTGATGTTGAACGTGTTATCCGTATTCGAACGGGTGAAGAAAACGAAGAAGCGGTATAAACTGCTGACTAACGAATCTAAAGGGCCTGTGGCCCTTTTTTGTTAGTTAAGTTGATGGAAGTACTGCTGAGTTTCTGAAATATCTTTAATGCAAAATCGTCAGTTTTACTGAACTAATGTAGTTATCTCTTATCTGTAACATGGTATAACTGAGCCTCGCAAATGAGTTTTATGAGGTTGTCATTTTGGCTACAAAAAGAATAGTGATCGTGGGCGGTGGTGCAGCTGGTTTAGCACTTGCATCTAAGTTGGGCCGTAAATGGGGCGGTAGTGATGTCGTCGATGTGTGCTTAATTGACCGAAGTCCTATTCATATTTGGAAGCCTAAATTACACGAAGTTGCTGTTGGCGTGATCGATCAATCTATTGAAGGTTTACTCTACCGCGATCATGGGCTTAAAAATGGTTACCGCTATATTCGCGGTGAGATAGAGCAGTGCGACCCTGATGCTAAATCGATTCAGTTAGCCGCCGTCTATAATGACGAAGGCGAGTTACTCTTAGAGCAGCGACAAATCGATTATGATTTTTTAGTCCTTGCTCTTGGTGGTGTTTCTAATAGTTTCAATACATTAGGAGCTGATGAACACTGCATCTTCTTAGATAGCCTTGAAAATGCCAACCTATTCCATCATAAATTACTCGACGCATTACTCCAATTAAACGAAACACAAGAAAGAGTCAGTATTGGCATTGT
Organism: Shewanella scandinavica; assembly: GCF_031932065.1. Classification (NCBI taxonomy): domain Bacteria; kingdom Pseudomonadati; phylum Pseudomonadota; class Gammaproteobacteria; order Alteromonadales; family Shewanellaceae; genus Shewanella; species Shewanella scandinavica. Next base: position 27,048 of record NZ_JAUOES010000022.1, on the reverse strand, counting down.
TGGTGCTGGTGCGACCGGTGTTGAATTAGCGGCAGAACTTCATCATGTGATTGAATCTGTTAAAGAGTATGGCTATCTGAACATTGCTAAACATCACCTTGATGTGCATTTGATTGAAGCATCACCCAAAATTCTCCCCCAATTGCCTGAGCGTGTGAGTGCTAGGGCTCAGTCTGTTCTTGATAAAATAGGTATACGTTTACATATTGGTGTTCAAGTTAAAGAAGTGACTCGTGATGGTTTTATCACTCAAGATGGTGATGTCATTAAAGCGGGCTTAAAAGTTTGGGCGGCAGGTGTAAAAGGGCCGAAAGCGTTTCAGAATTTTACTAAATTGCCCATTACGCTGCGAAATCAAGTAGAAGTTGATGATTGTATGCGAGTTAAAGGTCATCAAGATATTTATGCCCTCGGTGATTGCGCCTTATTGATCCAAAATTCCGGTCAGCCTGTCCCACCAAGGGCGCAAGCTGCAGCCCAGATGGCTGATACCTTGTTTGATAATATCGTTAATCGGTTACAAGGTAAGCCTGAAAAGGCTTTTGTTTATAAAGATTACGGCTCATTAGTGTCATTAAGCCGCTTCTCTGCAGTAGGCAATTTGATGGGAAACTTACGTTCTGGCACTTTCTTTGTAGAAGGGCATATTGCAAGATTGATGTATATATCTTTGTATCAAAGGCATTTAGCCAGTCTTTATGGTTGGTTTTCGGCAATTGTGTATCGATTGGCGCAAAAATTATTGAAATGGCAGCGGCCAAAACTTAAATTACATTAATATCTATGTAATTTAATATGACTAAAAGAGAGCAAATATGCTCTCTTTTTTATGGTTTAGGAATAGCCGACGAGTCGCGAATGATAGGTTCAGGCGTAAAAGTCTTAGAATATATTGCATCTTGCTCGCGACGTTTTGCGATTAATAATTCCGTTGCGACTTGCGCTATTTCTGCGTTTGGCTGATGTACTGTGGTCAGTTTAGGCCAAGTTTGACGTGAGAATGGGCTATCTTCGAAACCGACAATCGATAAGTCTACAGGGATATCTAAGCCCGCTAAACGAGCCGCAAAAAGTGCACCAGCGGCAATTTCATCGTTACAAGCTACAATCGCAGTCGGACGATGTTCTAGTTTAATAAGCTTATTCGCACCGTCAACACCGGACTCAAATGAGTACTTCCCTTCAATTATGTAGTTTTCATCCAGTTCTAGGCCATTTATTGTTAATGCTTGTTTAAAACCAAGTAACCGTTCTTTGGTGGATTCATGGTGTAAATCCCCACTTAAAAAAGCAATATGCTGGTGGCCTAAGTCAATTAGATGCTGGGTGATTTCAACGGCACCAAATTTATCGTTGACTAAAATAGTCAATCCATTCTGATCCTTGTCCTTTTCGCCTGCAATAATGCGCACATAGTTAGCATCAATCTCCGTAAGCGCTTTGAGTACTTTTGGGTCTTCTGACAAGGGAGGCGTCAGTACTAATCCCGCTAGCCTAGAATATTTGACTAGTGCTGTAAGTTCATCACAAATGGTCTCTGATTTAGCATTACAAGGGTGGATGACAAGTTCATAGCCCTTGTCTTTACAGGCTGCCAAGATCCCATTTTGCATATCAATAATGTAGTATGCGTTTGGATTATCGTAAATAAAACCAATAGCATAGGATTTTGTGCCCGCAAGGTTTCTCGCTGCTAAATTAGGTTGATAGTTAAGTGCTTTTATCGCCTCGTTCACTTTGTCAACTGTGGCCTGCTTCACTGAAGGTTCGTTATTGGTGACACGGGATACTGTCTTAATAGACACTCCAGCATATTTAGCTACGTCGTTGATAGTGACTTTCATTGATGTAAAAACTCTTTGTCTAAGGTCGCGAAGGGTTAACTGTTCTATGAACGTAAATTCTTTGCCAGCAATTTACAAGCTTACATTTTTATCAGTATTTTCTTACTTATACGTCTTATAGTGCGAGCTTTTGATGTGCTTAGCAATCCTGAATTGTTACAAATTGGCGTTAATTTATCGTTGTTACAATTATGCTGGGAGTTGTAAATTTACATCATAATATTAAAGCTCATGTTTTATAATGATTTTTAATAAAACTACTGATTCAAAATTCTGCTTTATGACATTTTTTTGCTTCCATCGTTATTTTGTTGTGGCAAGGCTGTTAATTATTGTGTAATGTTTGCACTAGACATGACAGCGTTGTCATTCCATCGGGAATGGTTATGAATACTAAAACGATAATAAAGTTATGGAAGGGAAACGAGATGCGACCATCTACCTTTAAGAAAACTGTACTAGCAACAAATATTGCTGTCCTACTCGGCAGTGCTGTATCCATCAGCGCTGTCGCTGCAGATGCAGCGGCAACCGCCGCCGTACCTGAAAATATTGAAAAAATTGAAGTTCGCGGTATTCGCGCTTCAAATAAAGCCAATATCAATGAAAAACGATTTTCTAACGCAGTAGTGGATGCTGTTACTGCGGAAGATATTGGTAAATTTCCTGATTCTGATGTTGGCCAAGCTCTCGGTCGCGTCCCTGGCGTAACTGTGGGGCGTACATTTGGGCAAGGTAGTTCAGTTTCTATCCGTGGTACCGATCCTTTAATGACTCTGACCACCTTAAATGGCCAGAACGTAGCATCTACTGGTTGGTACGATCAAATGAACGTCGACCGTTCGTTCAACTATTCTATGTTACCTTCTGAACTGATTGGTGGCATGGAAGTGTACAAGTCCACTCAAGCCAACCTTGTTGAAGGTGGTATCGGTGGTACTGTTATCGTTAAAACCCGTAAGCCTCTAGATATGGATGCTAATTCTGTATTTGTTTCTGCAAAGGGCGAATATGGCACTGTAAATGAAGATATAGCACCTGAATTATCAGGTTTGTATAGCTGGAAAAATGATGACGAGACATTTGGTGTTTTAGTTGCGGGTTCATATATTGACCGTGAGTATTTACGGACTGGTACTGAAGCGGATTTAGATTGGGGTGGACGTTCTTCTGTTCAGCCATCTAGTTTCTTGCAGCAGCAAGAGCGAACTGCGCTAGATGCAACACTACAATTCAGACCAACGGATAATTTAGAATTAGGTGCGCACGTACTATCACTGAAACTCGGTGCTGATAGTATTGGCGCTAACATGTATATTGAAACTGATACAAACTGGGCTGGCGCCCCTAAAGATGGCACCGCTGGACCCGGTAATACAACTAATCCTTCAGCATGTAAACAATTCAATGCTGCTGGTGTTTGTACGTTAAGTGTCACACCTGAAAATGCGCCATCAGATGTGTTCTTCCAAAACTGGGCGCGTAAAGGTGAGATGACGTCAGATACCTTTGAGTTGAACGCTGACTATAAAGGTGATGGTTTCGCAATTTCAGGTGTTGCAGGAAAGACAAAAGCTGAAGGTGGTACTCAAATGAGTGCTAACTTTGGTTATGGTTGGTGGGGTGATAAATTTGGTCAAGTTAAGTGGGCTGGCACTGTAGATGCTACAGGTAAACAGGTAGATATTAATGGTCGTGATATGGGCTTTACCCAAGACCAACTGGATACAACTGTGAGTACATCAACTTGGACGGGGATTAAAGGACCTAACTCTGACGAAGAAACTTATTTTCAGTTAGATGTTGATTTTGACCTTGACCTAGGTGTTATCAATAAGTTCGAAACAGGTGTTCGTTACACACAACATGAGTTTGAGAAAAGCGAATACCGCGCCATCTATGATCCAACCAAAACAAATGAATTTAAAACTTCAGACCTTTACAGTGGCACAATGAAGTTAGGTTATGACGGTTGGACGATTCCTAAAGCTGACCTAGACGCTATGATTAATGCCACAGAGTCTCTGGTTGATCAATTTGCCTACAGCCGCTCAGCCTATGGTTTAATCGAAGAAGACAACCTATCTATGTATGGTATGTTCTCGTTTGATGGTGAAGGTTTCCGCGGTAACTTTGGTTTACGTTATATCCAGACTGATGTCACTTCGAGCGGTCATGTGATTGATAACTCACCAGCGGATATCTTAGCTGTTAACCAAGGTTGGAGTGAAGAGCTTCATAGCGTTAAAGACAGCTATAGTGATGTCTTACCGAGCTTCAACATTTCATTCGATTTAGCTCAGGATTTGATCTTACGTATGTCAGCAGGACAAGCTATTACTCGTCCTAACTATGATAATTTGTTCCTAGCAACTTTAACTGGATTCCCAGATGATCGTAAAGGGAATGAAGCTTTAACGAAAGGAACTCCAGGCTTAAAGCCGATGAAGTCCTCGCAGGCTGATTTGAGTCTTGAATATTACTATGGTGATGGCAATCTTGTTTCTGCTACATACTTTATAAAAGACATAAGCAATTTTATTGTCGCTTCGTCAGAGTTTAATCAATCCATTGGTATCATAAATAAGGATTTAGAGGTGCCAGCTGATAGTTGGACCGTTAATACCTATGAAAATGCCGGTGGTGGTGAGATCGATGGTGTCGAACTGCAGTTAAACCATGCATTTGATAACGGTTTCGGTGTTAATGCGAACTATACATATGCAGATGGTAGTGCACCTTCAGAAGTTTATACTGACAACATAGGTATGTTTACTGAGTCATCAAAGCATAGTGCTAACTTAGTCGGCTACTGGGAGAATGATGATTTCTCAGCACGTGCCGCTTATAACTGGCGTTCTGAGTACATGGTTCGTGAATATGGTAAGTATTACGGCAACCGTATGCATGATGCCTTTGGTACACTCGATGTGACTTTAGGTTGGAATGTGACAGAAGCTATTGCATTACGTCTTGAAATTGTTAACTTAACAGCTGAAGATGACGTTCAATATGGTGCTGCTGGCGTAGGTACTGAAGTTAAGCCTGCGCTTCAAGATGATTTCCCTGCATGGTCATTTAAAGGCGAAACGACATATAAACTTGGTGCTAGCTTTGTATTCTAACACTTTGTTGTAATTCAAAAGCCCAGTCTTGACTGGGCTTTTTTATAGGTAAACAAACACTATGAAAATCAAACGTATTGCAATTATAGGAGGCGGAACCGCCGGATGGTTAGCTGCAAATCACCTTGGGGCTGAGTTGTGCCATGATCCTGAAATAGAGATTACTTTGATTGAGTCGTTAGATGTGCCAACAATCGGTGTCGGTGAAGGAAGTGTTCCATATCTAGCAAAGGGATTGAAGCGGTTTGGCATTTCCGAAGCAGAGTTATTGCTGGCTTGTGATGCGACTTTTAAGCAAGGAATCAAGTTTGTTAATTGGCTCGATAAAAACGTGCATGGAGACAACCATTACTATCATGCTTTCGATGCCCCTTACCCTGCAGGTATTGATGTCTCAAGTTACTGGGTTTCTCACGCGAGTCAACGTCCATTTGATGATGTTGGCATTCAGGCAAGGATTTGTGACTTAGGTTTATCCCCTAAGCTAAAAGGCTCGGGAGACTATGATGGGGCCTTATCTTATGCCTATCATTTTAATGCATTAAAGTTTGCAGGTTTATTAGCAAAGAACGCACAAAAAAAGTTTAATGTTAAGCATCAATTTGCCACTATTGTTGGAGTAGAGCGGGATCAATTTGGGCTGATTTCACATTTAATCACTGCTGATAATTCATCATTAGCTTTTGATTTTTATGTGGATTGTAGTGGTTTCTCTTCAATCCTAATTGATAAAGCACTGAAAGTTCCTTTTGAAAGTAAATCAAGTGAGTTACTGACTGATACTGTTTTGGTGCAGCAAGTACCTCTGAATGTAAGAGAAAATATCAATCCCTATACAACTGCGACAGCCCATAAGGCAGGTTGGATATGGGATATTCCACTCACTACACGTCGCGGAACTGGCTTTGTTTACTCAAGTCGGCATATGAGTGATGAGGAGGCTTTAACGTTATATGCTGATTACTTACAAGTCGATAAAGTTCAATTCAAGCCGCGGAAAATTCCGATGGAGATTGGTTATAGGAAGGAGTTTTGGCATAAAAACTGTGTTGCTTTAGGATTGGCCCAAGGCTTTGTTGAGCCACTTGAGGCGACATCTATATTAGTTTCCGATTTTTCTGCTGAACTGTTAGCTCGTCATTTCCCTCGAACTATAGAGGATATTAGCGTCTCTACTTCATATTATAATAGTGTTATTACGTATGTTTGGGAGCGTGTTGTTGACTTCATTAAGTTGCACTATTGTATTTCTGACCGGAAAGATTCATCATTTTGGTTAGATAATCAAAAAGAGGATACTATTTCATTTGAGTTAAAACAGCGCTTAGCTAGATTCAAATTACGTCCTCCGCATCAGTCTGACTTTTTTAGTCGTTTTGATTTATTTGATCATAAGAATTTTTTGTATGTTTTATATGGAATGAAATTTAAAACAAATCATTCAGTTTTATCTCGGCAAGAAATTAAACATTGTGAGACACTTTTCTCTGATAATGACCTCTTAGTTGGGCGAGCTGAAACCTTACTCTTAAATCATAGAGAATGGTTGGAAGGATTAATGCGCGCTGTTGAAGGTAAGACGCTTAAGTAGATAGTCATGAGGATATTAAATGTTAGTGCCTGTATTTGAACAAGCTATTTGTGTGTTTGATTTCGACGAATATGATAGTTTTGAGGGGAAACACGAAACATACAGTACACTTGAAACGCTGTTTTCACTTCCTGATGTGATCAATGAAGGGAACGTTCCTGATGCGAAAGGGGGACGGGCATTATCAACTGCACATCTTTACAAAACCCATCCAATTCCACAATTATTAAACTTCAAAACCAATCCTTTAGGTGATTGGATTTTAAGGCGTATATTTGAATCTGCTATTTTGTTAGGGTTTCAGAATACTCGAGATATTAAAAAGCTTAAGTATCACCGAACTTGGGCAAATAGGATGGAGTATAATTGTGATGCAATTGCCCATAGGCATGCCAATAACGATTGGACTATTCCTCATTTAGTTGCAATATATTATACCGATGTGCCAGATGAAAGTGCAGACTTGGTTTTTATTAATGATAAAGATAACAGCATTATGCGGGGTGATCATTGTCACGAATACCCGGCTGAGAAGCAATATATTGTCAAATCAAAAACAGGTCGACTTGTTTGTCATGACGCAAGATTTTTACATGGAACAACTGTACACAAGAGCCACTTACCACGTACATGCTTAGTTATTGAAGTTGGCTTTCCACCATTAAATAAATAACGGTGTAATCAAACTTTATTTAATTTTATTCTTATAGAAAGTAGTATTTAAAATAATGTAATTAAATTCTATCAGTAGGCATAGTGCTTTTTATTTAGTTTCATCGTCTATTTTAACTTTGTAGCATAAAAAATGTTACAGCATAACAACCCCCGTCAAAATGATCCAAATGGAGAAAAAGAGTTTTAATACTTTTACTGGGAGATATAGCGCTAATTTGCGAGCAAGTAATCCCCCGATAACGGCGCCCGGGCCTGCGAATAACACTAACTCAAAGAGGGCTTGGCTATTTGTTGAAAAGATATGAATAGGGCTTGCCGACCAAACGGTAATCGCAGAGACAACAACGCCGGTGGCGACTGCCATTTTGGCGCATAGTCCCCGTAACATCAGATAAATCACCACTAATTCTCCGACGCCTACCGATAACCAAGCTGTGATAATACCGCCGAAATAACCAATGAGAGCGAGCGATAGAAAATCAATCGGCATTATAGCGCGAGTTATTTGCGTACTTCTTTTGCTACTGAGAATGATGGCAATACCGAGTATTATCGAGAAAATGCTGAAACTTGTGTGTAGCGAAGAGGGCGCATTGAGCTGTAGTAATTGGCTACTCCAGAAACCTAATACTGAAAAGAAGGCGGCAAGTAATGCTGCTTTCACAAAACCAGACCAGGTGACATCTTCTCGGTGACGTTTTTGATAATGCAGTGACCATGAAATCGCGCCTGCTGTCATACCAAAGCATTGGATCATAAATGAAGTCGCGATGCTTTGAGACTCACTAAAGTTGAGGCTCGAAAAAACGGGAATAAAGATGACGCCACCGCCTGCTCCCGTCGCATTGGCAAATATCGCTCCTGTAATACCCAGAAAAATAAAGCGGCCATATTCTTGGATAAGATCAAATGGCGAATGAAAATGGCTCGCCCAAAATAACCAAACTCCACAAAGTAGCAATATCAAACTGAGGTTTCGGTAGTGCCGAGTTAAGCGCGGAGCAGATTGGGTATTACTGGGCACTAATGTGTTAAGGGGACTCATCGATAGCTACCGTGATCTTTGTCATGTTATCGCCATGTTACCAATGAAAGACAACGTTGTCACATAAGCTTGAGTAAATAAATTAAACATTTTAAGTCATTGAATAATAATGACTTAAAATGTCTATTCATAAAAAATAACAATAATTGTCAAAAAAATGTAGAAATCCTGTTCTTTCTTGTGTACTTTAACAATGACAACGCTGTCATCTGCTTGTGTGATACGTTGTTTGTAAGGTCTGCATGAGAGGATGAGGTCTCCTTTTCATGTGTTTGGCAGGAGTATTGCTGTCGGGCGGCTATACGTTTGTCTTTGATATTTTGATAGTCTCTCCCCAGAAACTAGCGTGGGCTGGGTACTGTAAGCAGTGCCCAGCCATTTTTTTAGGGTGTTTTTACAATATGACTTCAATGCCTACCTCAGCATTTGAACGTTAGCGGCATAGATCAATAAAACTCTCTGGTAAAAACCAGATCATAAAAAGAGGCTGCAATTTATGGCGATTCATTTAACGGCTGCGATGCGCGTCATTGCAACGGGCATGACGAGTGTCATTCGTCCTGTTTTTACACTAACGTCCGTACTCATTATCACTCAACGAGCTGTTTGCTTGTCATCTTTCATCCTAGCATTGACGGGTGTTTCGACGACCGCCTCCTTCACTGTCTTTGCTGCCGATACCGTCTCAAGTCATTTCGCTGCAAACTCAAACTCAAACTCTAAATCTGACTCTGACGCCATTAAGTCTGATGCTTCTAACACTCGGCCACCGATTTCAAAAACAATCGTCACCACCATACAACAGACTTGGCAGTTAAATTTACTTAAGGAAGCACTGCGCCGTTCGGATCGCGGCTATCAAGTACAGCAAATGTCGACTCAGATGAATCAAAAACGTAAGGTCGAAGAAGCACTCGCTGGGACAGTCGATGTATTTTGGAGCATGACCTCAAAAGAATTAGAAGAAACTGTGCTTCCCGTTCGCATTCCATTGTTTAAAGGGTTACTCGGTAATCGACTGTTGATTATCCGTAAAGCGGATGAAACGCGATTTGCCAAGGTGAAAACCATGGCGGATTTTAGGCAGTTAAAGGCGGGACAAAATCGTTATTGGCCCGATGCCACGATTTTAGAAGCCAATGGATTACCCGTCATCACGAGTTATCAGTACACCAATCTATACCCCATGTTGGAAGGTGGGCGTTTTGATTATCTTGCCCTCGGCGCCCAGGAAATTGGTGAAGAACTTGCTAGTCACCCCGATCCCGCACTTAAGGTTGATAGCCATATTCTGCTGCAATATCGCTCGCCGGCTTATTTCTTTGTGTCCCCTAAGCGCCCCGAACTTGCGGCGGCCATTTTAACTGGGCTTGAAAGTATGGTCAGCGACGGCTCTTTTGATGAGATGTTCAATCGCGAGCTAAAAATTGAGCAACTGTACCGCGAGGCAAAGTTTGAACACAGGGTCATTATCCGCCTGGATACGCCGGATTTAAGCCCGTTAACGCCAATAGAACGCAAAGAATTATGGTTAGATCTCTTTAGTATGCAAGGTGCAAAATAATGAAAACATTAGCCTTAAAAGTACAGATTGGCTTAGCAGCAGCGATTTTTATGATAGTCAGCGTGTTGTTCGGCGTATCTTACTGGTTGGCGAGCGATAAATTGGCTGCCAGTGAAACTGAGTTTGAAAACAATACCGTCGCCAATTTGCAAGTCACTATGGCGCAGCCCATCTTCACCTACGACTATGAGCAGATCTGTGCAGTGTTATCTGTGATGCTTAAATCTGCGCAGATTTATCATATTGTCGTGAGCGACCATCGCGGTAAAGTGCTCGCCGAGAGTCAACAGGCTCAAACTGTGGCCGATGAGTATCTAGTAAAACGTGAAATTCACTTTGCTGACCAAGGTAACCCAACGGGCCAATTGGCCATTCAGTTTTCTATGTTGCCCATTCGCGCTCAGTTGTCAGATTTACTCTTAGGTTATTTCTTGCAGGCGTTGTTAATTCTTGGTGGTAGTTTATTTGTGATCTTCATTATTCTTAAACGTTTAGTGATTAATCCACTGGAGAATGTTGTTCGCGCTATGGAAGAAATTGCCAGCGGTGACGGTGATTTATGTCACAGATTACCGGTTGAGAGTCAAGATGAGATTGGTCAGCTTGCTAAGGCATTTAATGGTTTTGTAGAGCAAATCCACGGCACGATTTCCAAAGTGCACGAAACCTCAGGGCAATTACTGGGCGATGCCAAAGCGCTTGGTTCACTGTCGCAAACCAACAATGATCGCGTGCAAACCCAACTAAAAGAAACCGAGGCCGCTGTGACGGCTGTAACTCAGCTGAGCGCCAGTGCTAACGAAGTTGCGATTAATGCCAAGCGCACCGCGGATGCGGCGAGTCAAGCCGATAAAGCGGTCGATGACAGTCAACGTCAGTTTGATTCGGGATTAGACATTACCCGCAAGCTGGCATCTGAATTAGCTCGCTCGGCATTGTCCGTCTCACAGTTACAGCAAGAAACCCAAAAGATTGATGAAGTGGTCGTAGTGATCAACAGTATTGCCGAGCAGACCAACTTACTGGCGCTTAATGCTGCTATTGAAGCGGCAAGGGCGGGTGAACAAGGGCGCGGTTTTGCTGTGGTGGCCGACGAAGTGCGCACGCTGGCGAGCCGAACTCAACAAGCCACAGGTGAAATACAGAAAATGATCCAGCAGGTTCAGAGCCGTGTGGCTGAAACGGTCACTGTGATGCAAGCGAGCCAAGCCCTCTCGACTCAGGGCGTAAACCGCTCGGAAGAAATTAAGTTAGTACTCACTAAAGTGACTGATTTAGTCTCAAATATCAGTAATATGAACATCGAAGTTTCCCATGCGGCGCAGGAGCAAACCTGCGTCACCGAAGCGATTTCTCGTACGTTAAATGATCTTGCCAATGTCTCAGGTTCAGCCTCACTCGATAGCGAGCACTTAGCGCACTCGAGCGAGCGACTGTTTCACCAAGGGGAAAGACTGCGGACGTTAGTAACTTCCTTCAGATTGTAGCCATTTCTGGAGCTAGATAAGGATAATCATGAAAAAAACACTTTCAGCAAGCGCCATTTTACTGGCTTTAGGATTAACGGCCTGTTCCGAGGCGCCTGTGACGTCTTCCGCAGCGTCAGCCGATAAGGCTGTGGCTCAAACACAGCAAGCTCAGGACGCATTAACTCAAGCGCAGTTACAACAACTCGGGGATTCGTTAGTCGTAACTTACCGTGTCGTGACCAATGTGCCAGACGATAAGTGCCTAAAAGATAAAGCCGATGGTCGCTGTTTTGTCGCTCAAATTGATTTCGTGCCAGGTATGGATTTAGCCAGCCAGGATTGGGAAATTTATTTAAGCCAAATGCGCCCAGTGCAATCGGTTGAAAGCGGTGAATTGACGATAACGCACGTTAAAGGCGATTTACATCGTATTACGCCAACGGCCGCTTTTAAGGGATTTATTAAGGGCGAGAAAAAGCAACTGACATTCCGTGGTGAGCCGTGGCAATTGGCTGAAACCGACGTTATGCCAAACTATTACCTCGCAGCAAAAGGATTAGAACCCGTCATTATCGCCAGCACTCAAGTGGGTAAAGATGCCGAAACGGGTTTAGAGACGCGTCCGTATGTTGAAGGATTGACGAATTTTAAAACCCAATATCAACGCACTGAAACGGATAAACTCGCACCAGCCGATGCCGCGCAATTATTTAAAGACAATCAAAGCGTGAGTGAAGATGCCGCCTTGGCTGTGGATACCATTATCCCAACGCCACAAAAGGTGAAGATCCATTCAACCGATACACCAGTATCCCTTGCTGGTGGTATTAAGCTCGAATATCAGCAAGATAACCCAGAGCAAAAGAGTCAAGTTGCGGCGGCGTTGGCACGTTTAGCTCGCCTGGGTGTGGCTGAATCTGCGAGTGGCATTACGGTGAAATTTGCCAGCCAAAAAGGGGATGAGGGCAGTTATCGCTTAGATATTCAGCCAACTGAAATTGTGATCGCTGCCAATGATGCGGCGGGCTTCTCTTACGGTTTGTCATCATTAGCAAGCCTTGTGGATGTGAATTCGCTGAAAGTGAATGCCATGACCATTGCAGACACCCCACGTTATCCGTTCCGTGGTATGCACATTGATGTGGCACGTAATTTCCACAGCAAACAATTGTTGCTGGATTTGCTCGACCAAATGGCGGCTTATAAGCTCAATAAACTGCATTTACACATGGCTGACGATGAAGGTTGGCGTTTAGAAATCGATGGTCTGCCTGAATTAACCGACATTGGCAGTAAACGTTGCCATGATTTAGATGAAAATTCCTGCTTATTACCGCAGTTAGGCAGTGGGCCGTTTGGCGATACAAGCGTCAATGGCTATTACACCAAACAAGACTATATCGACATAGTGAAATATGCCGAGGAGCGTCAAATTCAGGTGATCCCGTCGATGGACATGCCGGGTCATAGCCGCGCCGCGATTAAAGCGATGGATGCGCGTTTTCGTCGATTACAGGCTGAAGACGTAGAGCTTCAAAACACGGGCAAAGTGCAGGTTGTCCCTGTGCAGGAAACGGCACATCAAGCTAGCACAGCGGTAAAAGCGTTAGATGCGGGAGCTCGTCAATTGCAAGCTGAAGGGAAAACCACTGCAGCTGAGCAATATTTGTTATCCGATGCAAACGACAAAACAGTTTATTCTTCAGTGCAATATTACGACGACAATACGCTTAACGTGTGTATGGAGTCGACTTATCACTTTGTCGATAAAGTGATTGATGAAATTGCCAAGTTACACCAAGCCGCGGGTCAACCATTGACGCGTTACCACATTGGTGCCGATGAAACGGCGGGAGCTTGGAAACAATCACCCCAGTGTTTAGCATTTGTCGCCAATAACGATAAAGGCGTTAAGTCGATAGATGACTTAGGCGCTTATTTTATCGAGCGAATTTCGACTATGTTAGCGGCCAAAGGCATTGAATCTGCGGGGTGGAGCGATGGTATGAGCCATGTTCGCCCTGAGAATATGCCCGCTAAAGTGCAGTCTAATATTTGGGATGTGATTGCCCATAAAGGCTATGAGCGCGCCAATCAGCAGGCGAATCTTGGTTGGGAAACCGTGCTCTCTAATCCTGAGGTGCTGTACTTTGATTTCCCCTATGAGGCCGATCCTAAGGAGCATGGTTATTACTGGGCGAGTCGCGCGACCAACAGCCATAAAGTCTTTAGCTTTATGCCAGATAACTTGGCCGCCAATGCCGAGCAATGGACCGATATTCAAAATCAGCCGTTCGAAGCGGACGACAGAATAAAACTTGATGAGGCGGGTAAAAAAATCTCGGGTCCAAGGGAGAAAGGCAAACCTTTTACTGGTTTGCAAGGGCAGGTTTGGAGTGAGTCGATTCGCAGTGACGATACGATCGAATACATGGTGTTCCCGCGTTTGTTGATGTTGGCTGAGCGTGCTTGGCATCAAGCCGCATGGGAAGTGCCTTATCAATATCAAGGCGCTGTATATAGCCAAAGTTCGGGCGCTTTTACTTTAGCCATGCGTGATGCACAGGCAAAGGATTGGCAACAACTTGCGAATACCTTAGGTCATAAAGAGTTTGTTAAGCTAGATAAAGCGGGGATTGATTATCGCGTACCGACGGTCGGCGCCGAGATCCGTGACGGTAAACTGTTTGCTAATATCGCCTATCCCGGACTCAAACTGGAATACCGAAGCTTAAATGGCCAATGGCAAGCTTATCAAGCGGGGCAGGCGGTCACTGCACCGATTGAGGTCCGTGCCATAGCTGCCGATGGTATTCGTAAAGGCCGAAGTTTAATCGTTAACTAAATCGATTTTTATATCTGGCTGTATTTTAAAGATAAAATACAGCCTTTTTGTTTTTATGTGTCAGTGATTGCCTAAATTTGATTTTAGATCATAAATCACTTAAAAAAGTAAATGACAACGCTGTCATTCTTGCTGTAACATTGAGTTAACTAAAGTTGAGCGCTGTATTAACGGCAAATAATAAGCAACGGTAGCGCTGCATTGATAGCTGAAGAGGGGTGTCATGGGGTTAGTCCAGACAAAAGATCAACAACTGTTTATAGGTGTAGATGGCGGCGGCAGTAAATGTCGAGCCACCATCTACTGCGCAGACGGTACCGTTTTAGGGACAGGTGTTGCTGGGCGTGCAAATCCACTGCATGGTCTCATACAAACATTTGAATCCATTGAAGCATCGACTCGCCTGGCGTTGCTGGATGCGGGCATGAACGAGAGCGATAGTCACTTGCTGGTGGCGGGTCTTGGTCTTGCTGGCGTAAATGTCCCTAGGTTATATCAAGACGTGATCAACTGGCAGCATCCTTTTGCGGCCATGTATGTCACCACAGATCTGCATACGGCTTGTATTGGTGCCCACCGCGGTGCCGATGGCGCAGTGATCATCACGGGCACGGGTTCTTGCGGTTATGCCCATGTTGGTGATACCAGCTTGAGTATTGGCGGTTATGGTTTTGCATTAGGTGATAAGGGCAGCGGTGCTTGGCTGGGATTAAAAGCCGCCGAACACGTGTTGTTAGCACTCGATGGCTTTGCCGTACCAACCCGATTAACCGGTATGCTGCTGAGCTACTTTAACGTCACCGATGCGCTCGGCATTGTCGAAAATCTAGCCGGTAAATCATCAAGTTGCTATGCCGCATTAGCCAGAAGTGTGCTCGATTGCGCCAGTGAAGGTGACGCGGTCGCGACGGCGATAGTGCAAGAGGGCGCAGATTATATTAGCGACATGGCGCGTAAGCTATTTAGCCTAAATCCGGTGCGTTTTTCGATGATCGGTGGCCTTGCAGAGCCTTTACAAGCCTGGCTCGGTGCCGATGTGGTCGCCAAAATTTCAGAAACCTTAGCACCACCCGAACTCGGTGCTATGTATTTCGCCCAGCAAGAATTTAATAAGTCGTTGTCAGTGCAAATAGGCACTGAAGCCAAATCCTGTATTTGAACGTGAAGGTAAAAGACATGACAAACACTATTATGGAGCAAGAAGCTCGCACCGCACCGCAAAAAATCGCTGGTCAGTTAGAAGCTAACGCTGAAATCATGCAGCAGTTAGGTGAAAAGCTGCGCGCCTTCGATCCCCGTTTTGTAATGATCGTTGGTCGAGGTTCATCGGATCATGCGGGTGTTTTTGCTAAGTACTTATTTGAAATCGAAGCGGGCGTACCGACGTTTGCCGCCGCCCCTTCAGTGGCGAGTGTGTATGGTAAGACCTTGAAACTCGAAGGCGCATTAGTGATTGTGATTTCACAATCTGGCCGTAGCCCTGATATTTTGGCGCAGGCGCGTATGGCAAAAAATGCCGGCGCTTTCTGTGTTGCCTTAGTGAATGATGAAACCGCACCGATTAAAGATATCGTCGATGTGGTTGTACCTTTACGTGCAGGTGAAGAAAAAGCCGTTGCCGCGACTAAGAGTTACCTCGCGACCTTGTCGGCGATTTTACAACTTGCCGCCGCTTGGACTCAAAGCGAATCGCTTGCTAGCGCCGTCGCTTCTTTACCCCAAGCGCTGCAAACGGCGGTGGACGCTGAGCCACAACTCACGCCAGAATCTGTTGCCGACGTGAAGAACTTAGTCGTACTCGGCCGTGGTTTAGGCTATGCGGTATCTAAGGAAATCGCGCTTAAGTTAAAAGAAGTGTGTTCAATCCATGCCGAAGCATTCAGTAGCGCCGAGTTCCTCCACGGTCCTGTGACCTTAGTTGAGAAAAAACTCACTATCGTTGATGTGTGTATTGGCGATGAATCTTACGCTAGCCACATCGAACAGATTGAAAACGTGAGTCAACGCGGCGCCGATTTAGTGCATCTGAATCAAACCTCGACCGACATTCACCCACGTGTGGCGCCGTTAGCCTTATTACAACGTTTCTATATCGACGTGGCTGCGGTTGCGATTGCCCGCGGTATTGACCCTGATCAACCGGCTGGCCTTAAAAAAGTGACCCAAACGCTTTAAGCTGACTAACGGTAAGCGGTTTAGGTTTAAGCCTTAAGTTACTCGTATTGTTTATTGAAAGAGGTTCGCGATGAAAATCACCCTGATCGCCGAGCGTATTTTTGATGGTGAATATTTCCATCAAGATGTGCCTGTGACTGTCGAAGACGGGCACATTCTGGCGTTTGATACAGTCTCTGGCGCGAAGGAAATCCGCCAAGCCGGAACGCTGGTGCCGGGATTTATCGATGTGCAAGTGAACGGCGGTGGCGGGGCGTTATTCAATACCGATCCGAGTGTGAATTGTATTGAAACTATCGGCCGTGCCCATGCGCGTTTTGGCACCACGGGATTTTTACCCACACTTATCACCGATGATGTTAGCGTGATGGCGAGTGCCGCCGACGCAGTGGCCGAAGCTTTAGTCAAAGGTAGCGCTGGCGTTTTAGGGGTGCATTTTGAAGGGCCGCATTTATCTGTGCCTAAAAAAGGTGTGCATCCGCAGGGTTTTATTCGCGAAATAACCGATGCTGAACTCGCGGTATTTTGTCGCCAAGACTTAGGAATTAGAGTCGTTACGCTTGCGCCAGAGAATGTGTCGCCAGAGGTGATCCGCACGCTTGTCGCTTCGGGCGTGAAGGTGTGTTTGGGCCATTCTAATGCCGACTACGACACTGTAGTTGCAGCATTAGCGGCAGGCGCGACGGGCTTTACCCATCTTTATAATGCGATGTCACCACTGGGCTCCCGTGAGCCGGGCATGGTTGGCGCGGCGATTGAGAGTGAAACCGCTTGGTGTGGTTTGATTGTCGACGGTCACCATGTGCACCCAGCGGCGGCAAAGGTTGCACTACGGGCAAAACCGAGGGGCAAGATGATGTTAGTCACCGATGCTATGCCGCCTGTCGGTATGGACGATGAGACTAGCTTCGAGCTCTTTGGTACTCGAGTGCTGCGAGTCGGTGACAGATTAAATGCCGTGACAGGTGAGCTGGCGGGCTGTGTGCTCGATATGGCGACTGCGGTCAATAATACCGTCAACTTGTTGGGTTTGCCTTTGGCGGAAGCTTTGAGAATGGCGGCGCTTTATCCCGCGCAGTTCCTCGGGATTGACCATAAAGCTGGCCGTTTAGCACTGGGGCATAGGGCTGATTTTGTCTTGCTCGATGCGCACAACAAAGTGCAGGCAAACTACATTGCTGGAAATGCCGTTTATGTTCGCCCTTAGTGTGCGTTGAGTCAGCAAAGCGTTAACCTTGGCCCTTGTCGTATTTTGATGACAGGGGCTAAGTTTTTTTATTGTACAGCATTAGTTTTGCTCAACTTTACTAAAAGCTTTTAATAACAATAATAAAGGATGATGGCATGGGGACGACACAGACAAATGCAATTGCGCCAGTAAAGGTGAATAAACCTAGGTTGATGTCGCTGGATGCACTGCGCGGCTTCGATATGTTTTGGATTTTGGGCGGTGAGGCTTTGTTTGGTGGCTTGCTTATTCTAACGGGCTGGGCAGGTTGGCAATGGGGCGATGAACAAATGCACCATAGCCAATGGCATGGTTTTCACTTCTACGATTTGATTTTTCCGCTGTTTATTTTCCTCTCTGGTGTGGCCTTAGGTTTATCCCCTAAACGTTTAGATAAATTACCTATGAAGGAGCGATTACCTGTGTATCGTCATGGGATTAAACGACTCTTTTTATTGCTGTTACTAGGCATTTTATACAATCACGGTTGGGGAACTGGCGCGCCTGCCGATCCTGAAAAAATTCGCTATGCCAGTGTGTTAGGTCGAATCGCCTTTGCATGGTTTTTTGCCGCATTATTGGTGTGGCACACGAGTCTACGAACCCAAATTATCGTCGCCTTGGGCATTTTGCTTGGTTATGGCGCAATGCAACTTTGGTTGCCTTTCCCTGGTGGACAGGCCGGCGTGCTCTCGCCAACGCAATCCATCAATGCCTATGTCGATTCGATTTTATTACCCGGCGTGAGCTATCAGGGACGCACGCCCGATCCAGAGGGATTACTGTCGACTATTCCCGCCATAGTCAATGCGTTAACGGGTGTGTTTGTCGGCCACTTTATTGTTAAATCCCATCCTAAAGGTGAGTGGGCTAAAGTGGGATTGCTCGCCGCTGCGGGTGGCATTTTGTTAGCCTTAGGTTGGCTGTTAGATCTTGTTATTCCGGTCAATAAAGAGCTGTGGACCAGTTCATTTGTGCTGGTGACGTCGGGCTGGAGCATGATACTGCTGGCGGTATTCTATGCCTTAGTCGATGTGCTTAAGTGGCAAAAATCCGCATTTTTCTTCGTGGTGATAGGCACGAACGCCATCATTATTTACTTAGCGTCGAGCTTAGTGGATTGGAAATATATCGCTCAAAGCGTGTTTGGCGGCTTAGTGCTGGCCTTGCCTGAAAGCGCTCAAGCGTTAGCTGCGGTTATCAGCTTGCTTGCGGTGCAGTGGCTGGTTTTATATTGGATGTATCGCCGCAATATTTTTGTCAGAATTTAGTCAGTTGGCTTAATAGCTTGAGATCAGCCGCACGCACTCAGTGTCTGCGGCTTTTTTTACATTATTTTCTGGATGTGAGTTACAACTTAGCTATCGGCCAATTGATGATTACGAGGGAATATTCGCGAGAATTTATTAAATGACAGCGTTGTCTTTTTGTGTTATTTGTTTTAACATCACTGAAACAATGGTGCGTTTGGATGATAACATTAGCCATTGCGGACGAGTCGCGATACGGATATTCGGGAACTTAGGCATTAATGTAAACCCCGTTATCACCTCAATAATTAATTACTATAAGAAGCAGGTTTATGGAAATGACACTCGATAAAAGCCAGCAAAAAAGCAGCTTTCTCCCTATGGCCATAGTGGCCGCTCTCTTTTTCATCCTCGGATTCGCCACTTGGTTGAATGGGTCTTTGATGCCGTATTTGAAACAAATATTGCAACTCAATCCCTTTCAAGCGTCGTTGATCCTGTTTTCTTTTTATATCGCAGTGACCTTTACTGCCTTGCCATCCGCTTGGCTTATTCGCAAAGTCGGTTATAAGAATGGTATGGCGATTGGCATGGGCGTAATGATGCTGGCGGGTTTACTGTTTATCCCCGCCGCGGAAACCCAAATATTTGCCTTATTCCTTTTCGCTCAATTAGTGATGGGCGCGGGCCAAACTCTATTACAAACTGCGGTTAACCCCTATGTGGTGCGTTTAGGCCCTGAAGAATCCGCCGCTGCCCGTGTCAGTGTGATGGGTATTTTGAATAAAGGTGCGGGTGTGATTGCGCCTTTGGTGTTCTCTGCATTGATTTTAGACAGTTTTAAAGACCGCATTGGTACTGAGCTGACCCAAGTACAAATTGAAGAAATGGCCGACGGTCTAGTATTCCCTTATTTAGGCATGGCGATTTTTATCGGTATTTTAGCGCTAGCGGTAAAAAAATCCCCATTACCAGAATTATCCAATGAAGATGAAGTGGCTGAAAATACCGATAAAGGCCAACTTAAAGCGGCACTATCACACCCTAACTTAGCCTTTGGCGTGCTGGCGCTGTTTGTGTATGTAGCGGTGGAAGTGATCGCTGGTGACACTATCGGCACTTTTGCGCTATCACTCGGGGTTGAACATTACGGGGTGATGACCTCCTATACTATGGTGTGTATGGTGCTAGGTTACACACTCGGTATCCTATTAATTCCTCGCTTTATTTCACAGCCTAAGGCTTTGATGGTGTCGGCTATTCTGGGTTTGTTACTGACATGCGGGATTTTGTTCGGCGACAATAACTCCTACGCTATCGCCAATGTTGTGTTAGTGCCTTTTGGTGGCGTTGCGCTGCCCGACACCCTGTTGATGATTGCCTTCCTTGGTTTAGCCAATGCGATCGTTTGGCCTGCAGTATGGCCGCTAGCATTGTCTGGGATGGGCAAATTGACCAGTACAGGTTCAGCGCTTCTCATCATGGGGATTGCTGGTGGCGCCTTTGGTCCAGTGTCTTGGGGCTTAATGAGCTCGGCGACTGATATGGGCATGCAGGGCGGTTATATTGTGATGTTGCCCTGTTATCTGTTCATCCTGTTCTACGCGGTGAAAGGCCATAAGATGCGTAGTTGGTAGACCAGTCAGCTTGAATAGCTAAAAAGAAGCCCTCGATGATGAGGGCTTTTTTGTGTCTTAGTTTATCTAAGCGGTTCTTCCGAACTTTATACTAAGGCCAAATTAGAACGCGTAACTTACGCTAGCAAGCACGGTATCTGAGGTTTTGAATGCGCCATCAGAGACCTTTTGATCGCCGCTAAGATCTGTGCCTAACCAAGCGAGAGAAAGCCCAAAGCCTGACAGTTCAGTCGATACGCCAACAGAGTAATCTGAGTAGCTATCAAAGCCTTCACCGTCATCCAATGCATCACCAACGTTGTAACCATAGTGCAGATCGATACTCCAGTTCTCAACAAATTCATAGGAATAGTTAAGCTCAGCATAGTGATAGTCTAAATCACTACCGCCGTAGTCATTGGTGTACCAGTAAGCGGCGCGAAAGCCTTTATAATCCATGCCAGCCGTGACTTCAAAATAGCCAATGTCACTTTCGCCAGAGTAGTTATAACGGTTAAGGGTAATGTCGTAGGTCAGATCTTCGTTGATCTCGCCACCATAGGCGACATAGAAATCGTATTCGATAGCAGGGCCGTTATAACCTGACTCATCAAAATCCACGTTACTTGCCCAAGCGCCGACAGAGAAACCCGAGTCGAAGCTCCAATCAATACCGCCTTGCAGGGCAGGATCGCCAGCGGTTTGTGAAACGCCGCGGAAACGATAGTCGTTAGTGAGACTAATTTCCCCTGTTACTTCAGCGGCGGCCATGCCGGAGAATAGGGTCGTGGTTAGCGCGAGTCCGACAAGCTGTACCAGCCGTTTTTTATTCAGATTGTTATACACGGTATTTCTCCCATTTTCTTTGTTGACTCGGACGTGTTACTGGCGGCCATGCTCATTCAATTGCGCCAGTGCATCCGTTGGTTTGCCAAACAACAGCCTAGGAAAACCCGTTGCTGTGACCTCATGGCGAGTTATTGCTAAGATAACTTAGCTTTTTTGAGGCTAACATCAGCCTCGTTGATCTCACTTTTGTTCGAAAATGACGTAAACCTTGCGGCAGGGTTCCACAACTTCCCAAGTGCCTTGAAAACCCGCGGGTATAATAAACCTGTCACCCACAGTGAACGTCTGCGATTGACCTTGAAGATCTGTGATAACACTTATCCCTTCGAGGATTTCACAGTACTCGTATTCAGTGTAGTTTATTTTCCAAGCGCCTGATTCACTTTGCCAAATTCCACTGTGAAATTGATCACAAGGACTAGAATAATGATTCTCTAGCCCTTGAGTTGGATTGCCTGCTAACAACTTTTCCGTCGGTAACTGATAGGTCTCGACGGGTGTTTGCGCCGTAGCAAAGCGAATAATGGCGTTGATACTCAAAGTCATTTGCGATTTCCTTGTTGAGCTGACATTCGGCTATTTCATCGTTGGCATCACAAACTCGGCTTGAGTCTGTTTACCCACGGGCCAGCGGGCAGTAATTGCCTTACGCTTGGTATAAAAACGCACGCCATCTGGTCCATGCATATGCAGCGGCCCAAAGAGTGATCGCTTCCAACCGCCAAAACTGTGGAACGCCATTGGTACCGGGATCGGCACGTTCACCCCAACCATACCAACTTGTACGTGGTGGCAAAAATGTCGCGCCGCTTCACCACTTTGGGTGAAAATCGCCGTGCCATTGCCAAATTCGTGTTGGTTAATCAGCTCAAGCGCCGTCGGGTAATCTTTCACGCGCACAATCGCCAGCACTGGGCCAAAGATTTCTTCGCGGTAGATGCTCATTTCAGGCGTGACGTGGTCGAACAAACAGGCGCCAAGGAAATAGCCCTGTTGATGATCTTCAACACTCAGTTTACGGCCATCGACCAGCAGCGCTGCGCCTTCTTGCACACCGGCTTCAACATATTGGGTGACCTTGGCAAGGTGCTGTTTTGAGATCAGCGGACCCATTTCCATCTCTGGCGTCAGGCCGTTGCCGACTTTTAAGCTTTGGATTTGCGGTAGCAGTTTTTCCACTAACGCGTCGCCCACATCGCCTACCGCTAGTACGACTGAAATCGCCATACAACGCTCGCCAGCACTGCCATAAGCTGCGCCCATTAAGGCGCTAACGGCTTGATCTAAATCCGCATCTGGCATGAGTAACATATGGTTTTTCGCGCCGCCTAAGGCTTGCACGCGTTTGCCATGTTTAGAGGCTGTGCTGTAGATGTATTCGGCAATCGGAGTAGAGCCCACAAAGCTCACCGCTTGCACATCTTTATGGGTGAGTAAGGTATCGACGGCTTCTTTGTCGCCGTTAATCACGTTAAACACGCCATCGGGAAGACCCGCTTCTTTAAGCAGCTCGGCAATACGCATCACCGAGCTTGGGTCTTTTTCCGAGGGTTTCATAATAAAGGTGTTACCGCAGGCAATCGCGATTGGGAACATCCACATGGGAACCATCACGGGGAAGTTAAAGGGCGCTATGCCTGCGACAACACCTAAAGCTTGATTAACTGACCAAGAATCGACGCCGCCACCGACTTGCTGGGTGTGTTCACCTTTTAGCAAGTGCGGAATACCACAGGCAAATTCGACCACTTCGAGACCACGGATCAACTCGCCCTTAGCATCGTCGATCACTTTGCCGTGCTCGCGGGTGATAAGTTGCGCCATTTCATCTAGGTGCTGCTCAACTAAAGCTTTGAATTTAAATAGCACTCGAGCGCGGTTGAGCGGTGTCACCTGCGACCATGTTTCAAAGGCGGTTTTAGCTATTGCGATGGCTTCACCCACTTCAGTTTCGCTTGCGAGTGAGACTTGGCCACGTAGTTCACCCGTGGCGGGTTCAAAAATATCTTGGGTTCTGGTACTGGCAGGTGTGTGCTGACCATTAACAAAGTGAGTGATCTTGAGCATAGTTAACCTTTGATGTTCCCCGCCGCAGCGGGGTGTTAAATGTGAGAGTGGAACGAACAGCTGGCGCTATTATCCAACGGCGTTAATGGCATCGCTTAGGCTATTAACCATTTGGTCAATTTCGCGTTTATCGACAATCAGTGGCGGTGACATGGCAATGATGTCGCCCGTGGCGCGCACTAAAGTGCCGTGGCGGAAGCAGTGTTCAAACACGCCGTAACCCCGTTTACCCGCGCCTTGAGCGTTAGGGGAGAATTGAATCCCAGCAACTAGCCCTGTGTTGCGAATATCAATCACATTCGGCAACCCTTTGAGGCTGTGCACGGCGTCTTCAAAGTAGCGTTCAAGCTCAAAACTGCGCTCGAATAATTGCTCATTCTCATAAATCGATAGGGTGGCAAGCGCCGCCGCTGCAGCGACTGGATGACCGGAATAGGTGTAGCCGTGGAAGAACTCAATCAGTTCATTAGGGCCTTGCATGCAAGTGTCGTGGATAAAATCTTGCACGAACACTGCGCCCATAGGAATCGCACCGTTATTGATGGCTTTAGCCGTGGTGATAATGTCTGGAATAACACCCCAACGCTGACTCGCGAAGGCGGCGCCAACGCGGCCAAAAGCGGTAATGACTTCATCAAAAATCAGTAGGATGCCATGCTTTTTAGTGATTTCACGCAGACGTTTTAAGTAACCTTGTGGCGGCAATATCACCCCTGCTGAACCCGACATTGGTTCAACGATTACGGCGGCAATGTTTTCGGCGCCATGCAGGGTAACAAGCTGTTCTAATATCTCGGCTTTTTCAGCGCCAAAGTGTGAGAGTCCACGGGTAAATGCCGCATTTTGGATATCTAAGGTATGAGGTAAGTGATCGACGCCCTGCAGTAATTGGCCGCTAAATGCTTTGCGGTTATTGCTTAACCCACCCACAGAGATGCCGCCAAAGCCGACACCGTGGTAACCCATTTCGCGCCCGATAAAGCGAGTGCGTGAGGCTTGACCGTTGGCTCTGTGATAGCAAAGTGCCATCTTAAGTGCTGTATCGACGGACTCAGAACCTGAGTTAGTAAAGAAGACTTTGTTTAATCCTTCAGGACTTAGCTCGACTAAGCGCTCGGCAAGTTCAAAGGCGATGGGGTGACCCATTTGGAAGGAGGGCGCGTAATCCATCTCTTTAATTTGTTTGCTGACCGCTTCGCTGATTTCTTTGCGACCATGGCCTGCGTTACAACACCATAAACCGGCGGTAGCATCTAATACCTTATTGCCATTAATATCCGTGTAATACATGCCTTCCGCTTTGGTGAGTAACCGCGGGTTGGCTTTGAATTGGCGGTTGGCGGTAAAAGGCATCCAGAAATGTTCAAGTGAGGGATGCTCAGTTGAAGATTGATGTGAAGCATCACTTGAGGAATTGAGCGGCAAATCGGCCATAGTGTCTACCTTGTCCTGTATTTTCAGGTCTTGTTTTAGGGTGGCTAATATTTGCTATGCTATGTTAGAAATAATGAACATGGAAGAGCTGTGTGCAGTTATTTGTGGCAAAAAAGCTATTTTTGTAAAAAATATTGAATTTTATTGCTCAAACAGCGTAATCTGAAGCTCGGATTACGACTGTGATGATGTGTAGCATTTGCGCTAATGTCGTCACTGATCACTATTTCTTGTCGATGAACGATAAACCACACCTATGCGAACTATTAAGAGGTCATCATGAGCACACCGAAGAAACGCAGCGAATGGGAAAGTCTTGCTGCCAGCCTGTCTATTAATGGGAAGGCGTTTATCAATGGCGAATACCAAGATGCCGTTTCGGGTAACACCTTTGATTGTATTAGCCCTATCGATGGCCGCTTACTGGTAAAAGTGGCGAGTTGCGATCTTGCGGATGCCAATCTTGCGGTTGCCAATGGCCGCAGCGTATTCGATTCCGGTGTTTGGTCGCAGCAGTCTCCAGTAAAGCGCAAACAAGTGATGATACGTTTCGCCGAATTACTCGAAGAAAATGCCAATGAACTCGCATTGTTAGAAACCCTCGACATGGGTAAACCTATTCGTTTCTCTAAAGCGGTGGATGTGGCGGGCGCCGCCCGTGCGATTCGCTGGTCTGGCGAGGCGATTGATAAAATTTACGATGAACTCGCACCAACCGCTCACAATGAAATAGGCATGATCACCCGCGAACCTGTCGGTGTTGTCGCTGCAATTGTGCCTTGGAACTTCCCAATGCTGATGGCATGTTGGAAGCTCGGGCCTGCACTTGCCACTGGTAACAGTGTGGTGTTAAAACCCTCAGAAAAGTCACCCTTAACGGCTATCCGTATGGCGCAACTCGCCATTGAAGCTGGGATCCCACAAGGCGTACTAAACGTGTTGCCAGGATTTGGTCATACCGTAGGTAAAGCCTTAGCCCTACATATGGATGTGGATACGCTGGTGTTCACAGGTTCGACAAAAATTGCTAAGCAATTAATGATTTACGCTGGCGAGTCGAACATGAAACGCGTGTGGTTAGAGGCCGGAGGCAAGAGCCCCAATATCGTCTTTAATGACGCGCCAGATCTGAAAGCCGCTGCTGTTGCTGCCGCCGAAGCCATTGCCTTTAACCAAGGTGAAGTTTGCACCGCAGGTTCACGTTTGCTGGTGGAATCTGGGGTGAAAGATGAGCTTATCGCGCTTATTGCAGAGGAGCTAGCCTCATGGCATCCGGGTCATCCACTCGACCCTGCCACTGTGAGCGGCGCCGTTGTCGATAAACAACAGTTAGACACAGTACTCAGTTACATTAAAGCAGGTAAAGATGAAGGCGCGACCTTAGTCCACGGTGGCAGCCAAGTCATGGCCGATACGGGTGGTGTATATGTGCAGCCAACGGTATTCTCTAACGTAAACAATCAGATGAAGATTGCCAGTGAAGAGATCTTCGGCCCTGTGTTATCTGTCATTGAATTTAATGGCATGGAAGAAGCGATATCAATCGCCAACGATACTATTTACGGTTTAGCCGCTGGCGTGTGGACATCGAATATTAGTAAGGCCCATAAAACCGCCAAAGCCCTGCGCGCTGGCATGGTATGGATCAACCATTACGATGGTGGCGATATGACAGCGCCGTTCGGTGGCTATAAACAGTCAGGTAATGGCCGAGATAAATCTCTGCACTCCTTCGACAAATATACAGAACTGAAAGCGACTTGGATCGTGCTATAAGCGTTCTGTTTTTATAACCGCTCTTTTTTGTCTATATAAGAGAAGGAGCCGCTTTCGCTCAATACTAAAACCTCTTTTCATATTACATGGAAAGAGGTTTTTATTTTTAGGGCGTCTTTACCCCAAGCAAGATCATTGAATCGTCAGTTGTGCTGCATTAATTGTCATTGTTTCCCCTGTGATTCGCGGTCTTTAGATTTAAAAAGAAGAATCCCTCTAGGCTCGACGGTAACATCTACAGCACACGGAAGTGTATATGCCGTGTTCACAGGGATGTGAAAAAGCGGCCATGTCGCTAACGGTCACTGTTACAACAATGCCAATCCTAACCAACCCTCTCGCTGCCGTTCTGCGAAAAAGCTATTGCCCCAAAGCAAGATAACTTTGTTGTCAGTTTGCAGCATGAATTGTCATTGTTTCCCCTGTGACTCGCCATAAACTCGTCCCTGAGGGCTCGACGACGGCATCCATGCCGCCAACGGTCACAGTTGCAAC